>JBCCQJ010000001.1:0-73766 GCA_039024395.1 Bacteroidota bacterium
CAGGCTCGCACGAGGTCATGATTTCGGCCTCGCAAGAAGCGCGAGGAGGTCGGGGCCGGAGCCCCGGACGACGAGTGCGACGCGGCGAGGGCGGAATCTGGGCCGTGCGAGCCGATCTGGGTGATTGTCCACACGCCCTAGTCGCCGACTGTCACCTGGTCCCGAAACCCTTCCAGCTTGGCCGGGCCGATGCCGCGCACCCGCGTCACGTCGTCGACGCTCCGGAACGGCCCCTCCTGCGCGCGCGAGTCGACGATGCGCTGCGCGAGGGCCGGGCCAACGCCCGGGAGGGCGTCCAGCTCGGCCGCCGTCGCCGTGTTGAGGTCGATCTGCCCCGAGGCGGCCGGCAGGGCCGGTGCGCGTGTCGCGTTGGCCGGGCCTCCGGTGCCGGTCGTGATGAAGGGCCGGAGCGACTCGAGCGTCCGCGCGCCGATGCCGCGCACGTTCTGCAGGTCCTCGGGGCGAGCGAAGGGGCCGTAGTCGGCCCGGTAGTCGAGGATCCGCGCCGCGAGCGCCGGCCCGATGCCGGAGAGCGACTCCAGTTCCTCAGAAGACGCCGTGTTGATGTCCACCACGCCTCGTGGTGCCGTACCCGACGTGCCTTCGATCGGCGTTACCACCACCGGCTCGTAGGCCACGCCATCGCCCGAGACCTCCGGCGCCGGATCGTCGGGCACCGGCTCCCGAGCGACCGGCTCCCGAGCGACCGGCTCCCGAGCGACCGGCTCCCGGGCCACCGGCGCCGAGGCAGGGGGCGGTTCGGGCACCGCCTCGGGGGCGGCATCCACCTCAGAGGCGGCTTGAAGCGCCCCTGCCGCCTCGGCATTCTCGACCTCGACGCGGAGTTGGTCTTTCACCGCCGTCACCAGCGCGACGTAGAACGGCGGGTCGCTCACTGGGTCCGGCTCGTACTCGTAGTCGACGCCGAACAGCTTGACGATGGTGAGCTGGGCGTCGGCCAGGAGGTCCTGGCGGATGTAGGCCAGCGCGAGCAGACGGTAGGCGTCCTGGAGCTGCCGCTCGGTCACGCCGGGCCGGTAGACGCACTCGATCACGTACGGCTCGACCGAGTCGAAGTCCTGCTCGAGGTAGCGCTGCTCGGCCTCGGCGAGGACGTCCTCGCAGGGCGCCGGCGCAGGCTGCGATGAGACCGACGCCCCCCCGAGGAGGGACAGCAGAAGGACGAGGCCGGATCGGAGGCAGCTACGCATGGGTCCGTCGGGGCCGACGTGGCGCTGGCCCCCGGGGCGGGCGATCAACATACGCGATTCCCACTCCGGTCGATCCTCGGCGCCAGCGTGAGGGGCGCACGGCGGCCGCCTCGGGGAGGTCGCAAACCATCGGCGGCCCTCAGCGCGTTGAGGCGGAGGCCGCAGGCGGCAACGCCAGACGCCGCGACGAGACATCGCCCGCTCTCCGCACCTGAAACGCCCCGGTCAACCACCGTTTCTCACCGTTCCTCTCCAATCGAGAACAGGGTCTCACTCCTATATTTTCCGGCGCCCACTCCACCGTGCCCAACGTGTCCCCCCGTACCCAAGCCCCCTCGCGGCCAACGCCTCCGGCATGGGCAGAGCCCGTCGCGCCCCGGTCGGCGTTCGGGGACGTTCGGGTGGCGATCGCGAAGGTGGTCGGAGCCCTTGTTTTGATCGTGGGAGCCGGCGTTGCGCTCATCATCGCCGACTCGCGGCAGGAGGCCTCCCAGACGGCCCACCTCGAAACGCTGATCGCCGGCGGCGGCAGCCCCGAGGCGGCTCCCCTCTCGGCGAGCCTCTGGATCAACGCCGACCCCATCGGCTCGACGGTCTTCGTCGACGGCGACTCGGTCGGGGTGACGCCCGTGTGGGTCGAGTCGGTGGCGCCCGGCGACCGCTGGGTGCAGGTCCGAGGCGGCGGGCTGCTCCTGGCCGACACCGTGCTCGTGGCCGCCTCGGGGCAGATGGCCGAGCTGGACCTCACCGCCGCGCCGGCGTCTGCGGAGCCGGCGACGGGCACGGTCGAGGTGGCCGAGGCTCCGCCCCCCGCACCGCCGCCGCGTGAGCCGGCGCCGCGGCCCGAGCCGACGATCCGCCAGATCCAGGTGGGCGACCTCCGCATCACGTCGTCGCCGACGGGCGCGACGGTGGTCCTCGGCGGCCGCGTCATCGGCACGACGCCCCTCGCCATCGACGGCATCGAGGCGGGCCGCCACGCGATCCGCCTGTCGATGGACGGCTACGAGCCCGAGGCGCGGAACGTCACCGTGCGCGCCGGCGCGCTGTCCGAGGCCAACGTCTCCCTCCGCAGTGCGGCCCCGGCGCGGCCGGCCGCCCCTGAGATCGCGCAGGTGGGCACCGTCGAGGTGCTCGTCCGGCCCTGGGGCACCGTCTTCATCAACGAGGAGGTGCACCAGCGCGAGACCGACGTGGTGTACCGGACGCAGCTCCCGGTCGGGACGCACAACATCCGGGTGACGCACCCGACGCTGGGCACGTCGTCGCGCACGATCCGCGTCGGGGCGGGCAGCACGGCGCGCATCGAGTTCGACCTCGACGACGAGGCCCCGGGCGGCGGAGACGCTCCGTGACGCGCTGGGGCCTGGCTCTCGGGATCGTCCTCTTCGGGGCCGCCTCGGTGCGTGCGCAGCCGGTCGACTGCGCCTCGGCCTACGCCGAGGCGGAGACCCGCTACGTCGAGCGGGCCTTCAGCGCCGTCGTGTCGAGCCTCGCGCCGTGCCTCGACGGCACCCGCGCAACGATCCCCGCCTACCGCCTCGTGGCCCTCGCCGAGCTGCGCCAGGGCCTGATCGTCGATGCCAAGCTGACGATCCTGCGGATGCTCACGCTCTCGCCCACGTACCGGGCCAACCGCATCCAGGACCCGCCGACGTACGTGGCGCTCGTCGAGACGGTCCGCGACGAGATCGCGGCGTTTGCGACGGCCGAGCTGCAGGCCGCCGTCGCCGCGCAGGGTCCCTGGGACCGCGTGGTCGCACAGCCGCCCCACCTCGGGGAGCCTCGCGGCACGGACGCCCCAGACGTGCGCGCGGAGCCCGTCCGACGTATCGGCATCGTCGAGGACGCTCCGATCCGGCAGAGCCGGTGGTCCCTCGGCGTCTGGGGCGGCACGAGCAGCTACGGCGGCGAGCGGGGCCGGGCCGCCTCGGGGGTCGCGGAGTTCTTCGACAACGCCGGGCTCGCGGGCGGGCTGGGCCTCGAGGTCGGCCTCACGCCGGCGATTGCCCTCTTCCTCGACGCCGAGGCGGGCCACTTCCCCACGCTGCCGACGCGGAAGGGGCCGGACGAGCAGTTCGACGCGGTCGACTCGTTCGCCGCGTTCGCCCAGTTCACGACGGCCGGGATTCGCGCACGGCCCCGCCTCGGAGGCCCCGTCTCGGCGGTCGTCTCGGCCGGCGGCGGCGTCGGACTGGGGAGCCGCGACGGCCTGAGCGTCGGAGGCCTCCTGACCGTCGGCGGGGGCGTCGAGGTGGACGTCTCGCGGCCGAACACCTTCTTCGTGACCGGCCACGCCACGTTCGTCGGCCCGGCGCGGGCCCTCGACGGCGCCGCGCTCCCGTCTGACCCGCTCGACCTGTTCAGCGGCCTCCGCCTCGGGATCCGGACCCGGCTCTAGAGCCCCCTTCGGGTGGGTACGAGGTACCGGGTACTCGGTACGGCTCTCCCCTGTCGCTTCGCGTCCGTACCCCGTACCCGGTACCTACCGGAGATTTGCTCTAGCGTGGTTTGCGCTGAGGTGCGGTGCACGCATCTCGCTGGAACTCATCACAGCGTTCGGGAAAAGGGCATGTCTGACCCACTGGCGCACTGAACCACGGCCCCACTGACTCTAGTCGGCCACCTCGCCTGTCGCGGACTCAGCACCCCGCAAGAGGTCGTACGGGTTGACCGGGGTGCCCCGCCCCGGACCGCGCTTGTCGAGGACTTGGAAGTGGAGGTGCGCGCCGCGCGCGTTCCCCGTGGCTCCGACCGTCCCGAGCACATCGCCACGGCGGACCTGCGTCCCGATCTCGATGCCGTCGGCGTAGGTGTGGAGGTGGGCGTAGTAGTAGTCGTAGCGCCCGTCGGCGGACGTCAGGTAGAGCGTCCGCCCCCCGAGGCGGTTCCAGTGCTTGCGGCTGATGAGGCCGTCGGTGACGGCCACGAGCGGCGTGCCCGTCGGCGCGGCGATGTCGATCGCGTGGTGCGTGCGCCCGCCCGAGCGCGGGGCGAGAAACGAGTCGCGCAGTTGGCTCCCCTCGACCCCGACGACCGGGATCATCAGCCCCGAGGCGGACGCGGCCCGGCGCTCCGAGCGCGCCTCGGCGGGCGGCCGCGCTTCGGCACGTGGCGTCGGGGCGACGCGGCGCGGCGGGGTGCGCTCGGTCTCAGAGCGGGGGGCAGGGCCAGCGCCCCATCCGTTGGGCGGCCCCGAGGTGGTGCCGCACGCCGAGAAGGCAACCGCAGCAGCGACGAGGAGGAGAGCACGCATCGATCTGGGGGGACGATCTGGCGTCAATATCGGACATGCGACGGCGGATGCTAAAAAATCCGCCTCGCCTTTGAGCCGCCTCGGGGCCACGCCGGGTCACACGCCGTCTGGGCGCGACAGGCCCGGGAGTTCATCCGCGCTTGAAAACATATATCATTCAACCCTATTTAATACCCTAGTCAAACGATTCAATACGGTTGGCGCCTGCTACAGTCATCTCTATCTCATCCCATGAATCTCCTCTCTGCTTCTTCCATCCGAAACACCACCGTCACCAACACCCAGGGCGAGGACCTCGGCACAGTCCAGGACCTGATGATCGACCCCCAGAGCGGCCGCGTCCAGTACGCCGTGCTCGACTTCGGCGGGTTCCTCGGGATCGGCGACAAGCTGTTCGCTGTGCCGCTTGAGGCCTTCGACATCGACCGCACAAACGAGCGGTTCTTCCTCGACGTCAACCGCGAGCGCCTCGAGTCGGCGCCCGGCTTCGACAAATCGAACTGGCCGAGCACGTCGGACCCCACGTTCATCGAGACCGTGTACGACTACTACGGCAAGCGTGACGTTTACATGCGCACGCGCGTGAACGAGCCTGTGCTCAGCAACTAAGGCTGACGCAACTCGCGCTCGGTAGCATGAGCGCACGATGGGCCGCCTGGGCACACCGCCCGGCGGCCCGTTGTCTATTCGCCCCCTGCACACCCGTCGGCCCCGAGGCGGCGCCACCACTCGGCATAGGGCGTGTTCTCCGGGACTTTGCGGTTGTGGTCTTCGTCGTCGCCCCACCACGTCGGGCCGCGCTCGCCGGGGGCGACCTTGGCGTTGTGGACCCGCGCGCGCGTCTCGCGCTCTGCCTCGGGGTTGTCGTTCCGCACGGCCGCGCCAACCGCGGGGCGGGCGTCCATCAGCTCACGGACGACGCGGGCGCGTTCCGCCTCGGGGAGGGGCGGGTCGGAGCACCGCCAGAGGCGGCGGCCATGGACGAAATAGCGGCCGTCGGGCGTCGACGGCAAATGCTTGGGGCAGGACACGGCCAGGCCGGGATGCGCCCGGCAGAGGGAGCCGTGGTTACGCCCGCGCTGCGCCCAGGATGCCCGTGACCTCGGTGAGCGAGGGGAAGTCCTCGATCGACTCGCCCGAGTTGAGCACGTCGAGGTAGAAGCGGGCGAACGCGAGGCGCTCCTCGGCCGTCGCCGACGTGTCTTCGAGGAGGTCGTCGAAGCGGCTCATCGCGTCGTCGTCCACCTTCCCGGTGATGTAGCCGGCGAGGAGGGCGGTGAAGGCGTTGGGGCGCTGGGTAGCGGTCGTCATGACGGGAGCGAGTGTGTGAGTTGGTTCACCGTTTCCCAACAGTCGTGCCAACCTGCCACGGGGCTGTTCCGGCCGCGCTCACGCCTCAGGACGGCACGTTTGAGAGAACAGAGCGGAACGCGCGCGTTACCCTTCTTCTCCCTGACTGTCGCCTTCAATGTCCACTTGCGCCTCCCTCCGCCGCCGCTTCCGTTACCACCAGTGGGCGACGCAGACCCTCATCGAGGCGGCGGCACAGACGGACGCCTCGGAGGTGAGGCGTCCGCTCGGCCATGCCCTCATCGCCGACCGCGTGTGGCTCCTCCGTCTTCGCAGCGAGCCCACCGAGGGCACGGCCCTCTGGCCGGATCTGGAGATCGAGGGCTGCCGCGCCCTCGCACGCCGCAACGCCGACGGCTACGCCGCCGCCCTCGACACGCTCTCCGAGGCGGACCTCGACGCGACGGTCGCCTACCAGAACTCGTCGGGCCGGACGTACGCGACGGCGATCCGCGATGTCCTCGACCACGTCCTGCTCCACGCATCTCACCACCGCGGCCAGGTCAACGCAGCCCTTCGCGCTGCCGGCGCCGACCCGCCCTGGGTCGACTTCATCGCCTGGGTTCGCGCCGGTGAGCCGGGGGCGTAGCGAGCCGTCGCACCGGAGCCTGAGGTGCTCGCTCTGTCCTCCCAGGACGGGCTCCGTTCCCGAGGCGGTCAGCCCGTCCGCTCGGCGACGATGACGAAGCGGCGGGCGAACGCGGAGCCGAGGCCTTGCCATTCCATCCGGTCGCCGCGGAGGCGGACCGTCCAGCGGCTGTCGTCCTCGGGGCCGGCGTCGCTGTCGAGGCCCAGCTCACGCGTCGCGGGGTCGTAAATCCAGCGGCCGGTGTTGCGTCCGTAGGGCTGGCCGCCGCTCTCGAACGTGCCGTCTGGCTGCAGCGTGATGAAGCGGTCGCCGGCCGGGTTGTGCTGATCGCTCACATCGGTCCCATTGTCGAGAATCTGGGCCATCGTCCACGTCCCGACGAGATCGGCGCGCTCGGGCGGGCCGGGTGCGGTCGTGGCGCAGCCGGCGACGAGGAACAGGGCCAGAACGGCGCCGAGGCGGGGCATGAGAACAGGCGCGGACTGCCGTACCGATGCGCGAGACGCAGCCAGGGTCCCGCCCTCAGCCGATCCTCACCGCCTCGGGGCCGGGGCGGCAGCCGGGCGAGGCCCCGAGGCGGCAGTTCGCTCTCGTCGGTTCGCTGTGCGGCCACGCCCGTCCCTGTGCGCTCCCGCACAGTTCAGCGCAGCCTGCGAGGGCGCCAACGAGGAAATGGGCGGTGGCAAGATTCTTGGGATCTCCCCAGCTCACGGAGGTCCCACGCCGGGCGATCTCTCCTCACGCGCACCACGTCTGGGGGCGGCTGCAGCCCCGAGGCGGACGGCCCCTTTCTCCATGCTGCGCCTCTTTCTGCTGGTCGCTGCCCGCAATCTCCGTCGCAACCTCGGCTTCACCACGCTCAACGTCGTCGGGCTGGCCCTCGGGTTGGCGTGCGTGCTTCTGATCGGCCTGTACGTGATCGACGAGCTGCGCTTCGACCGCTTCCACCCCGACGCCGACCGCGTGGTGTGGGTGACCGCAGACATCGTCGAGGCGGGCGAGCGGGACCCCACCAGCTCGACGCAAGGCGTCCTCGCTCCCTCCATCGAGGCGGACATCTCCGATGTCGAGGCCGTCGTCCGTCTCAACCGCGCGGGGGCCATCTACACGCTCGATGGGCAGCCTTATCGGGTCGAGGACGTCCAGTTCGCAGACGGCAGCCTGTTCGACGTGTTCGGGGGCTTCCGCGCGACCGAGGGCGCCCTCGACCTGAGCCAGCCAGGCCAGATGATCCTGACGTCCTCGCTCGGCAGCCGCCTGTTCGGAGAGCAGAGTCCCGTCGGCAGGACCCTGGGCAGCGCCAACGGGCCCGTCACCGTCGTCGGCGTCATCGAAGACCTGCCCACCGCCTCGACGCTCCAGTTCTCGGCGCTGATCTCCAGCACCACGATGGACCCGCCGGCGTGGATGTACGACAACTGGTCGGGGTTCGCGTTCGACACCTACGCCAAGTTGCAGCCCGGCGTCAGCGTGGAGCGCTTCGAGGCTCAGATGGCCGCGATGGTCGACGCGCGAATCGGAGCTGAGATGGACGCGGAGGGTCGCCAGTTGGAGTTGGGCGCCGTCCCTCTTCTGGATGCGCGGCTCCGGTCCGGCCGTCCCGGCGGTCACGATGCGACCGCGCTCTGGATTCTCGGCGCGATCGGCCTGTTCGTACTGGCGTTGGCGTGCGTCAACTTCACCAACCTCTCCACCGCGCGAAGCCTCGAGCGCGGCCACGAGGTGGGCGTGCGGAAGGCGCTCGGGGCCGGGCGAGCCAGTCTGGTCGCCCAGTTCCTGGCCGAGGCCGTGGTGTTGAGCCTGGTGGCTCTGGCCCTAGCCGTCGTGCTGGTTCAGACGCTCGCCCCATGGGCCGAGTCGATAACGGGCAAAGCACTTTCGCTGGCGACGCTCGGGTGGGGGTTGCCAGGAGCCGCGGCGCTGGCGGTTGCGACCGGTCTCCTCGCAGGAGCCTACCCGGCGCTCGCGTTGTCGCACGTTCAGCCCACCGAGGCCCTGCGTGGGCGGCTCGCCTCGGGGGCGCGCAGTGCGGCGCTGCGTTGTGGCCTCGTCATCTTCCAGTTCACCGTGACGGTCGTGCTCCTGACGGGGACCGCCACCGTGTTCGACCAGCTTCGGTACATGCAGGGGCGCGACCTTGGCTTCGGGCCTGAGGGCGAAGCCGAGCACCTGGTCACGCTCGACTTCGCGGGCGACGACGCCGTCGCCGAGCAGCTCGACGCGTTCAAGGCCTCGCTGGAAGCCGTGCCCGGTGTCGAAGGCGCGGCCTCGTCGATGAGCCGGCTGGCACGCGGTCAGTCCTCCGCGGCGGGCGAGATCGAAGGATCCGACGGGACGGCCCGGGAGATGTCGGTCAGCTTCATCATCACCGACGCGAAATTTGCCGACGTTCACGGCCTCGAGGTGGTGGCAGGGCGCCAGCCACGCATGGTCACCACGGACTCGTCGCTGGCGGAGTACCTCTTGAACGAGTCGGCGCTCCGCGAGGCCGGATACGCCTCCGCAGACGAGGTCATCGGAAAGCCCGCCGCATTCTGGGGCTTCGAGGGCACCGTTGTGGGTGTGGTTCGGGACTTCCACACGATGGGGCTTCAGTCGGCCATCCAACCCCTCGCCATCTCTGCGCTCCCGCTGTACCAGACCACGCTCACGCTCCGCGTCCGCGCGGGGGACGCCGGCGCGACGCTCGACCGCGTCGAGGAGGTCTGGAGCGAGTTCGCCCCCGCACTTCCCTACGAACCGGTCTTCCTGGACGACGCGTTCGGGGAGTTGTACGGAGAGGAGCGGCAGGTCGGCCAGGTCGTAGGCCTCTTTTCCATTCTCGCCGTGGCCATTGCCTGCCTGGGCCTTTTCGGGCTGGCAGCCCACGCGGCCGTGCAGCGCCGACGGGAGATCGGCGTCCGCCGGGCACTCGGCGCCTCGGTGGCCCAGGTCGTCGGCCTGCTCACGCGCGACACGGTGGTGCTCGTGGGGGTCTCCATCCTGATCGGGGTTCCGGTGGCTGTGTGGCTGATGGAGACGTGGCTGACCGAGTTCGCCTATCGCACCACCATCGGCCCGGGCCTCGTGCTCGGCGTCGCGCTCCTGGTGCTCGCCGTCTCGACGGCGACCGTCAGTTCGCAGGCGGTACGCGCCGCGACCGCCGACCCCGTCCGCTCGCTCCGCGCTGAATAGCCTCCCGGGCTTTCCATCCGACCCCGCCTCGGGGGTGCACGAGGCGGACGATCTCGATCCTCATGCTGCTTTCCGACCTTCTCCTCGCGCTTCGCCAGTTCAAGAGCCAACCGGGCTATTCCGCCCTCTCCGTGGTCGGCCTCGCGACGGGGCTCGCCTGCTGCCTTCTGATCGCGCTCTTTGTTCTCGACGAGCTGTCGTTTGACACGACGCATCCCGAGGCAGACCGGCTCTACCGGGTGGAGCAGGACTGGCAGAGGGGGACAGACGGCGACGTCCGGCGCACGGCCCTCATCCAGGCGCCCGTCGCGGACCAGCTCCTTCCCGAGGTTCCCGGAATCGAGGCGGTGGTCCGCGTGGCCAGTGCCAACAGCCCTGTGGTGACGTCAGGCGACCTGCGCTTCAAGGAGGACCGATTCCTCTACGCCGAGCCCGCCTTCTTCGACCTGTTCGACGTTGACCTGGTCGCCGGGGAGGCCGCAGGGCTGGCCCGTCCTCGAACGCTGGTCTTGGACGAACCGACGGCCGCCATCGTGTTCGGCGAGGCCGATCCCATCGGACGGGAGGTCGAGGTCCGAACCGATCCGCGAGCCCCCGCGGAGACCTTCGAGGTGGTGGGCGTGATGCGCGAGATGCCCCGCGCTCTTCACCTGCGAGGCGACATCGTGGCCTCTTTTGCCTCCACCCACCTCGCCGAGCCGAGCCCAACGTGGTTTCAAACGGCGAGCACCTACGTCCGGCTGGTGGAGGACGCCGACCCGCAGGCGACCGCCACAAGCATCACCGAGGCGGTGGCCCGGCAGAGCGCCCGGGAAGAGCAGACCGCCTTCGAGGCAGCAGCCCATCTCGTCCCGGTAACGGACATTCATCTCCGGAGCAGAGCCACCAACGAGATCGAGCCCCAGGGGGACATCCGCTACGTGTGGCTGTTCTCGGCCATCGCGCTCGTGATCCTGCTCATCGCAGGGATCAACTACATGAACCTTGCCACGGCGCGTGGCGCGAGGCGGGCGCGTGAGGTCGGAGTGCGGAAGGCCATCGGGGCCGGGAAGGGACAGCTCATGCGGCAGTTCCTCAGCGAGTCGTTCGTGGTCACTGCGCTCGCGCTCGTGCTCGCACTCGCAATGGTGGCGCTGGCGCTTCCGTGGTTCGGGGCCTGGATGTCGCGGCCCCTCGCGCTTCCGCTCGGCGAGCTCTGGTTCTGGTCCGCCCTCGCGGGGGCGGTCGCAGTGCTCAGCGTTGGTGCGGGCAGCTATCCCGCGCTGGTGCTCTCGGCTGCCAGGCCGACGTCGTCGCTGAGCGGGACCACGCAGGCAGCCTCGCGCACGCTCGTCCGCAAGGTGCTGGTCGTCGGTCAGTTCGCAGCGACGGTGGTTCTGATTGCCTGCACGCTGGGCATCATGCGGCAACTGAACTTCGTACAGAACGCGCGCCTCGGATTTGATCCAGAGCAGACTCTCGTCATCGAGGCGGGGTCTGCGCTTGCATCGAGCGGCGAGGCCTTCCGGCAGGCGGCCGAGCAGATTGCTGGCGTGGAGCAGGTCAGCCTCGCTTTTTCCGCCCCCGGCCTCCCCGCAGGGGTTCGGTTCTTCCCCGCCTCGGAGGTGGAGGGCCTGGAGGACACGGAGGGTGGGCCGGTGGTCTTCCAGTGGTTCAGGTCAGATGCGGCTTTCGTGGATGTCCTCGGCCTCGAGGTGGCCGCCGGGCGCTCGTTTGACCAGAACCGACCGTCAGACATCGGGCGCAGCGTGATCCTCAACGAGGCGGCCGTGCGCGAACTCGGGTGGGACGACCCCATCGGAAAGACGATGGGCACCGGCGAGGGCCAGGTCGAGGTCATTGGGGTGGTGGAGGACTTTCACTTCGCGGACATGCGGACCGAGATCGGCCCGCTGCTGATCGAGTTCGACCCTTCGGCGAGCGACTATGCGATGGTGAAGCTTCGCACCGACGACCTGCCCAGGGCGCTGAGCGAGATCGAGTCGGTGTGGCGTGGCGTCGCTCCCAACTACCTCTTCGACCCGTTCTTCCTCGATGACCACTTCGCGGCGATGTACCGCGCGGAGCGTCTGGTGGGCCAGATGTTTCTTGCGTTCTCGCTTCTGGCCGTCTTGGTGGCCTGCCTGGGCCTCTTTGGGCTCGCAATGCTGGCGGCGGAGCAGCGGACGAAGGAGATCGGCATCCGCAAGGTGCTCGGTGCCAGCGTGGCCTCTCTGGTGGGGCTGCTCTCGCGCGAGTCGGCGGCGCTGGTCAGCATCGCCTTCGTGATCGGCACCCCGCTGGCCTACCTCTTCCTGCACGACTGGCTGTCTGCCTTCGCGTACCGCGCCGACCCGTCCGCAGGTCTGTTCCTCGTATCCGGCGCTCTTACGCTCGCCATTGCCCTGGTAACCGTTGGCGCACAGGCCCTCCGCGCCGCGACCGCCGACCCTGTTCGCGCGCTTCGTGCTGAATAGTCAGAATCGGTGCCTTTGGTACTCCGACACATTCCATGCTCCTCTTTTCTACCCGCTCCGCCCTTCGAAGCCTGCGCCATGACATGGGCTATGCAGCCCTCAACGGAATCGGCCTCGTCGTCGCTCTCGCAGCATGCATCCTGATCGCGCTCTTCGTCCGGGATCAGCTCTCGTATGACCGGCACCACGCGCATGCAGATCGGATCGTCGTCCTCGGTCGGCAGAACACCGCGTTCGGTCAGGAGGAGCCTACGCCCTCGACACCCTACGCCATCGGTGACGCGCTGAAGGACGGTGTGGCAGGCGTCGAAGAGGTCGTCCGGATGACCTATGGAAGTCCAACCGAAGGCGTCGTTCTTGTGGGCGACACGCCGGACGATTGGTACGAAACCGGAGGCTTTGCGGCCGACCCAAGTTTTTTCCGGGTGTTTACGAGCCCTGTGGTCGCGGGCGACGGCCGGGACCCTCTCGCCGACCCCTCTGGCATTGTCCTCACAGAACCCGTTGCAGAGCACGTTTTCGGCTCGGCAGAGAACGCCGTTGGAAAGGGTCGCCGGGTGATTGTGGGCGGTGACACGCTCGACTTGACGGTACGCGCTGTCGTTGAGAGGCCACCGTCGCAGTCGAGCATCCAGTACGGGGCGCTCATTTCGACGGGCGCGCTCCTCGGGACGAGCCCGAGCCTACCCGCAGACTGGCGCTCGGTCAGATACCGGACGTTTGTGCTTCTGCGACCCGGTGTGCCTTCTGCGACCATCGAGGTCGCTGCCAACCGACTCTCGCAGGCTGAGATGGGCAACGGCACGGAGGACGACGGGATCCAGTACGTGACGCTCCCGCTCGCCGAACTCCACCTCTCCAGCCTCTCGTACAAACAGGGGTTCAAGGGCAGTCTATCGTTTATACGAATATTTGCCTCTGTTGCATTTCTGATCTTGCTCATTAGCGTTATAAACTATGTAAACATGTCCACTGCACGCGCTACGCGGCGTGCCCGTGAGGTCGGAGTCCGGAAGGCCCTCGGCGCCAGCCGGAACGAGCTGATGTCACAGTTCCTGCGAGAGTCCATCGCCTTGACCGCTCTCTCTGCGGTCGGCGGCGTCGTTGCAGCCACACTCGCGTTGCCGTGGTTCAACGAGACGTTCGGGGTACGCCTGAGCCTGGCGTCGCTCGACAGCCTGTTTTGGGCTGGACTTGGGGGAGCCACCCTTGCCGTTGGCGTCTTGGCAGGCCTCTACCCGTCTGCGTACCTCTCCCGGTTCTCTCCCTCGCGCGTGCTGGCAGGGGGGCAAACGGGGGGCGCAGGGGCCACGTTGTCACTGGGGGGCACCAGACTCCGACGTGGACTCGTCGTCGTCCAGTTCGCTACGGCTGTCGCCCTCGTCGCGCTGACCGGCTCGGTCGCCCACCAGTTGAATTACATGCGTTCGGCCTCTCTCGGATTCGAGCCAGACGGGCTTGTGAGCGTACACGTCGATGACCCTCTGCTGGCAGGTCAGACGGAGACGCTGAAGGCTGCGTTTGAGGCCAGCCCGTCCGTTCTGGCCTCAGCCGGCGCCAGCGACGCGCCGCCGAATTTCTGGGGGACCTCTGTCGGCCAGCCGGATCCCGACCAGCCAGATCTCCAGCTCTTCTACAATCCCGTCGACGCCGACGCCGGCCTCGCAGATGTACTCGGGCTCGACGTGAAGGCCGGCCGGTGGTTCGAAGCTGGAGACGCGTCGGAGGCTCCGAGCACGACGGTCATCACCGAGGGGTTCGCCCGAGCGCTGGGATACGCCCCCGAGGAGGTCATTGACAAAACCCTCGACATCGACATGCGTGAGGGACAGCGGGTCATCGGTGTCGTCGGCGACTTCCACCATGCGAGCCTTCGAGACCCCATCCAGCCTGTCGCATTTCGCCCCAATCAGCCTGCGTCCTGGGAAGAGCCTGGGACACCGGTTCGCTACCGAGAGATCGTCGTACGGATGGCCCCCGGGCGTGACGCGGAAGCCTTGGCCCATCTTCAAGCTGCCTGGGCACAGTTCTCTCCCGAAACGCCCATTCGGACGACCCGAATTGCGGACAAGGTGGCGGATCTGAATCGGGAAGAGTCTGCACTCGCGCGCGTGTTCGGTTTGTTCGCCCTGATCGCCGTCGTGATCGCTGCACTCGGGCTCGCTGGACTGGCCGCGTACTCCGCCAAACGCCGCCAGCGGGAAATCGGCATCCGCAAGGTGCTCGGCGCGACGGTCGGTGGGCTCGTTGGGTTGCTCTCACGCGAGTACCTCGTGCTTGCCACCGTCTCAGCGGCGCTGGCGTTGCCCATCGTGATCGTCATCGTCCGCCGATGGCTGGAGGGCTTCGCCTTCCACGCACCGATCAGCCTGACGGTCCTGGTTGGAGCCGTGACCGTTGTTCTGCTGGTCGCGCTGGCGTCGGTTGGGACGCAGGCTCTCCGGGCGGCATCGGCCAGCCCCACGCGCACGCTCCGTTCTGAGTAGAGCCCGTGGAGCGGTGGCTCCGCCAGGAGCCTCCACCGCCCGCCTGAGAAGCTGTTCGGATTCACGCGTTCGGGCTCTGAGCGACTGCGTCGCCGGCAGCGTTCAGCACGAGGGTCCTGTGTCCGATCCTACTCGCCCGCGGCGATCGCAATGCCCCGCTCCAGCACCTCGTCCCGACCGGCTCGGATGCCGGCGAGCGTGCGGCGTACCTCGACCATCGGCTCGATCCCCACCGCGTGGAGCACACGTCCGTCGTGGCGGCGGACACGCATCCCCGTCCAGGCCACCTGGTGGCCCCCCGGCAAGGCCAGCGGGTTGACGTTGCCGTTGGCACCGGCCGTCGTTCCCCCAACCGTCGTGCCCACGTCGAAGTGATCGACGATGCCCAGGATGGACTCGGCGTAGCTGATCGCGCGGGCGTCCGTCAGAAACACGAGTCGCCCCCCGATGTGGGGCTCCATCGGCCGGACGTGCTCCCAGCGGACCGAGTCCACGCCGGCACCGCCGGGCTGACCGGGACGTACCGTCCGCAGGGTTTCGAGCCACGCGGACACCACGGGCTCGTCGACGAGGTGGTTCAGGAACGTCGTCGACATCTGGCGGGGGTAGCCCCGGAAGTCGAGCACCACACCGCGAGCGTCGACCAGGTCCCCGAGGCGGGCCGTGAACAGGCTGTCGTTGGTGCGGTCGATGTCGACGTACAGGATCCCCGGCCTCACCTCGGAGATGGGGGCGGGCCGCTGCTCTGCTGGCGCACGCTCCACGCGGGCGACGTCGACCTCCATGCGGCGCCTCTCGCGGTCGAGCCCCACGCGGGCCGTCGACCCGGCGTTTCCTCGGCCAAAGGTGCGGAGGGCACGATGGGTACGCCACTGCGGCGATCCCGACATGAGGGTTGCCTCCGCCTCCACGAGAGCCATGGCGGCCTCCCCGTCGATGCTCACGACGACGTCGCCGCGCTGCACCTGTGCCGAGTCCGCCGTGGCGACGACCACGATCTGCCCCTCGGCCATCTCGACCGAGAACGGCAGGTCGAAGCCTCGCTCGACACCGGCACAGCGCACGTTTCCATGCCCGTCCTCGAGGCGGCTCACGAGCTGGCGCAGCACGTCGCAGTGGTCCGCGGGTGTGGAGGCCTGGAGCGCTCCTTCGAGGGCCTCGGTAAGGGCGGCGTCCAGGTCCACCTCGACGTCGTCGAGGTACGGGTAGAAGTGGTGGAAGGTGCTCCACGCCACGATCACGTCGGCCGCACGCAGCGCCAGAGACGGGCTGCCAGCATCCGCCTCGGGGAGGCCTGCGAGGGCGGCGTCCAAGGCGTCAAGCTCGGCGCCATCGGGTCGGGGACGCGTCTGGCCGTCGCGGCTGTACAGCGCCAGCGGGACCGAGACCGAGAGGCCCTGGCCGATCTCGATGATGGCTGTCTCCTCGGGTGACACGCGTGCGTCGAAGAGGGGCGCGGCGGGATCGTCTGGGGAGGGGAAGGAGACGCGGAGCGCTCGGTCTCCGTCCGACGCCTCGGGGCGCACGTCGAGCGTGTAGCCGGGTCCGGCGCCGCCCCAGCCCTCCGGCCGGTCGGCCGCCTCGAACGAGGCGTTCGGGAGCGCGACCGGCTCCCACCCGGCGGCCCCTTCCACGTCGAGGCGGAAGGCATCCAGCCACGCCGTCCCTGGACGCAAAACGAGCCCGCCGAAGGCCAGCATGTCGGCATCGTCGTCGACGGTCCCTTCGACGGCGTAGGTGTCCCAGGTTGTGGAGGTCACTGGGCCGTTGGGCAGGTTCTGGAAGAACCCGGGCTGCCCTCCCGGCCGATCCGCCCGAACCCAGAGCTGTGCCTGCCCCGACTCCACGCGGATGTCGGCGGAGAGTCGAACGCGACGCCCCCGAAACGGCGTCGCGTCGAGGGCCTGGATGACGCCGCCGAACGGAGGGCCGGTGACCTGCATCGGCGACGGCCTCCCCAGCCGAACGCTCCGGTAGACGTTGGGCGGCCCGTCGAGCCAGACGCCCGCGTGCTGCCACGCGACCACCGTGAGCCGATCTGCGTCTGCGGGCGGTACCAGAGGATCGGGAGGGTCGTCGGTGGAAAACACGTCGACGGACGGCGCCAGTGGGCGGAGCACCGACTCGATCGCGCGCTCCAGGTCGCCGGGGGTCGTGGCGGCGAGCACGCGCTCGGCCCCGAGGCGGGCGACGCGGTCCCAGTCGGCCGCGGCCGCCTCGTCGCTCGGGTGGAAGAAGCGGACGGCTCCGTAGGCCCGCGCGAACGCCTCGAGGCGGGCAGCCGGGTCCGGGTCAGGCGTCGCGGGAGGCGTAGATCCGCTGAGCACGGGCGCGGCCAGAAGCCAGCCGCATGCGGCCAGCACAGGGACCCATCGGCGGTGCGTGTCGCGCATGGGATGGAGGCGAGTGAGCCGAATCAACCTACAGCCGTGGCCTCAACCGGATGGCCGCCTGGGCCCACCGAGGCGGAAAGGCCGGCGGCGCGTGCCGATGATGGTGCCTGCAGGGGGAGGAGATCTCTGTCACGACGAGGCCCTATTCACCGCCAGGGGCAGAAGGCTCAAACTCCAGGACGACCCCCACCTGGGGGGATCGACGCGTACGCAGGACCTCTCGCGTGGAGTCGTCGATGTCGTAGGTCATCTCCCAGCCGTCGTCGGACGTGGTCCGGACGCGCCAGACGCGCGCTGAGGCATCGGTTTCGTTGAGGGCGTCGACAGAGACCCGGACCGGAGCCGGGACTCCTTTCGACCCGACCGATTCGACAGTGGTCGCGTACCCGTCCTCGAGAGGGAGCATCCGGATGAGTTCGCCGACCCAGTTCTCATCGAACGCCGGTCCGTCGAGGTCGATGAGGGTCGTCTCGTTGGGCTCGACGGTCGACCCGGAGACCGTCCGCTGGAGGCCACGGTCGGAGAACACCAACTCGATTCGGGTCTCCTGATGGGTGATCGTTCGGGACAGAGGCTGGAGCGACGGCCACGAGGCGACAGACGAATCGCGCAGTACCACGCCGTCCATCGCCCCCATGCGGCTGGTGGTGACCAAGGTTGCTGTGCGGGCATCGTCGTCGACGGTGAGCGTCCGAGATGTCGTCCCCATGTCCTGCTGCATCGGCTCGACGACGCGGATGCGATAGGTCTGCGCGTAGCTCCGCAGACGCGAGGGATCGAGAGGCGCGTCTTCAGGATGGATGGGGCGCGCGTCGCGGTCGGCGGTCGGTTGGTCCGCAGTCGCAGGCGCAAGCGTGACAACCACGCCCGCACGGAGCGCAATCGTGGTTTTCACGAGGTCGCGTGTGGCGCCGTCGACGAAGAAGCGGCGATCCTGGCTCCCCGCCTCCTGGATGCTTCCGCCCCTGTCCCGGGTCTCCTGGATCACCCATGTGGTACGGCTCGCTCCGTCTGCTCCCGTCACCTCTTCCTGCCCGACGACGGTGAGCGTGACCTCACGAAGACGGTGGATCGGAGAGAAGGTGGGAACGATCGCTGTGTACCCGGCCCCGAACGGCAGGGACCGTGCGACCAGAGGGACGGCGGCAGGGTCGAAGGGGACCTGCGGCAGGTCGATGTCGAACGATCGCGTCTGTCGATCGCGTGTGAGATGGGCTCCGCTCGCATTCGACCCCCTGATGGTCGCGCGCCCGGTTCCGGCACGCCCACGGTCGTGGTCGATCACGAGCGGGGTCAGGTCGGGTCGGTAGACCGCCGAGTCTCGGGAGGCCAAACCCGCTCGGGGGGCGTCGGCATCGGTCACCACACTCACGGCGCCGTCGGCGAGCGGCGTCACGGTCCGTGTCACGGTTCCGAGACGTGGGCCACCGACGGAGCCGTCGTAGACGGCGAGCACAGAGTCGTCCGGGCGAACGGGCGTCAGGTCGGGGTGCCCGGGCGACAGGCGGACGGCGTCCTGGGCCGTCGCAGTCGCAGCGAGCACAAGGACGATGGGGAGAAGGGGGGTCGGCACAGAGCGCATGGCCACAAGAGGGACTTCTCAGGATTTACTACAATCGTAGTATTCATTATACGACGATCGTAGTATGTTGCCAAGAGGGTACTGGGTAGCCCTGGGAACCGGGGCAAGCCTTCTCCCTCCTCCAGGCTCCTTCTTCTCTTGGCCTCCGACGCCATCGGCGCGGCCATGCTCGCCGACGCGCAACCCGCGCCCGAGGTGGCCGGCCTCGTGTTCGTTGGCAAGTACAGCATCAGCCGCAAGACGGCCTGGCGCCACGCACAGTCCCAGCGCAGGAGACAGGCGGGCGGGCGGGTGCGCACCGAGGTCCAGGGAGCGGGAACGCAGAGACCGCCGCCGCTCCAACGGGGGCGATGAACGAGCGTGGTCTGCTGGTGCTCGGCCAACGGGTTGGCGGGAGCGACGACGGCCCGGTGCCTTGCCTTCGTGACCGACGTGCTCGTGCCTGCGCTGCGACCGGGACCGGTGGTCGTGCCCGGGGAACCTCACGGCGCACCAGAGACCCGAGGTCCGGACGGCCATCGAGGTGACAGGGAACCCCCTGCGCTTCGCGCTGCCGTACAGCGCGGAATGCTACAAGACTGAGAACGCGCGGTCGAAGCGGAAGCCGCTGCTTCGCAGGATCCCAGCCCGGACGCACGAAGCGCTCGGCACGGCGGGTACCGAGGCTGCACAGATGATCATGGTCGTCGATGCTGTGAGCGAGATACGGGGGCGGGCTACGGCTCCAGACCTAACTGAACGTTGCTCTAGAGCGTGACCTCAATGGTCTGGCTGTTGCCTGTGTAGCCCCTTGCGGCTGTCTCACGACTCATGGGGTGACCGCACGAGCGGTTTCAAGGACCCACGCCTCGACCAACTCGGTGTCGAACGTAAGCCCCGGGTATGCGATGGCAGGGAGGTACGGTTGGTTGTGAGCCCGGGGACGGTCCCGCCACACCTTCATGGAGAACCCGAACACCCCGAGTTGGCTCGGGACCACGATGCCCTGATTGTCGATGTAGACGGCGTCGGCGAACGTCGCGGTGCCCAGGTGAACGACCCCAGGAACGGGCAGAAGTTGATCTGCGAAGTCCAGGCATGCGCTTCCGCACCAGCCGTCGGTGAGAAGCACAACCGTTCCAGAGACGGGGTTCTCGACCTCGGGCAGGGCTTCCTTCGGATCGTCACCGCTCGATCCGTCAACGTCGACCAGGTCTCGTCCCGACGCCGCCGCATCCCGAAGGGTCGCGATCAGACCGGTGACGTACCTGTGCTGCGAAGAGCCCGGCGTAAAGCGGGGAAGCGTCGAGGTCTCGATAAAGTCGGCGTTGCTTTCTGACGCTCGCCATTCGACACGCGGCGAGTACGGATCGAGGCTGTAGAGGTAGTCTCCGTAGGCCTCTCCGTACAGGCCCTGCAAAATGGAGTACGCGAGCCCCGAGCTTCCGCCCGTGTTTCCGCGGACATCGAGCACGATGAGATCATGGTCACGGAACGTTGGCATTTGCCCGCTGAGGGCTTCCAGGCGCGCGACGTTCTCCCGGTCGCCGCCACTGAAGGTCGGGAGTGAGATCCAGACCGTCTCGTCGTCCATCTCCCGGACTCCGAACCCCGGTGCCGGGCCGTACACCGCACGCTCGAGGAGAGGGCGGACGGTTTCGCGGGCGATCCCCCACCACCCAAGTTCGATGGTGCGCTCCGTCCCGCTGGTGTCCCGGACGAGGCAGTCTGAGGGTCGTGTCCAGAACGGGTTGTGCGCATCCACGAGGACGTATGGAGCCGACCGGGTGCGCGATGCTTCGAGGGATGGAATCGCCCCGTCGTAGGGCATCACCTCGGTCGCGAGACGCTCTTCCAATTGAACGCCATCGCAGGAAAGCACCTCGTCGCCTACAGACGGGTAGCGGTCTTCATCTCGGTCCACGTGGTCGACAAAGAAGCGTCCTTGGCGCAGCGCGACGGTGAACCGGGGCCACCGGACCCACGATCGCGAATGGAAGGACTCGAACCCGATGTGACCGTCGTCGAACCCCGAGGTGTAGTACCGGAGCACCGCCAGATGCCCGTCGAGCGATGTGATCTCGTCCGTCATCGCGGGGGCGGCCTCGTACCCGTCGTCGAGCCACGTTCGGTAGCCGGGATTGAGGGGATCGACGGGGCCCGGATGGTTTTCCAACAGGGCCTCCCGAATCGCAGCGAGATCGTTGCGAGCCAACTCACCCCAGGGACTCGGGGTCTGGGCCCAGGCGGATCCTGCAAGGAGAAAGGCGGCGGCAAGAATGCTCGCGAGTGATTGACTCATGTGTCCTGTCGGATGAGAACGGTGACGCGGTGAGGTCCGGTCTTGCCAGCTCGGCCAAACACTGTACCGCTGCACGTCTTCGTCACTTCCGTGGCATACGGCAAGGGCCTCTGCACAGCAATCGTGCGTCTCCGCACAGCAACCGTGCGCCTCCGCACAACGGAGGGCCGCCTCAGCGATTCGATAGCGCCGTGGCACGGCTGGTTTGAGGACGTCGCAGGTGCGGACGGCGTGCGCGCAAGCATGGGACCGATTGTCGGCGCATCCAAGCGATGCCTCAGAAAAGAGCCTGGGCGTATCGGTGCGGTGTGCGCTCCCGCACGACCGATGAGCGCTCAGGCACACCTCGACGCCTCGGGGGGCGCGTTTGGGGCAGGTCGGAGGTCAGGCATGCCCGTTGCCAAGCGCCGGGGTGTCTCACCTCTCCCCCCTCCCTCCCATGCTCCGCCTTCTCCTCTCTCTTCTTGTTCTCCTGGTCGCGTGGCCGGCCACCGCGCAGCGCGTCCTCCTCGTTGCGGACCAGGATCGGCTTACCATGCAGCTCATCCACAACGACCTGACGGCCGCTCAGCGCCAGTGGGTCGATGACGGCCAGGCGGTCGTCGTCGGGCGCGTGGGGGACGAGAGCTGGTGCATCGGCTGCTCGCTCAAGGACGACGCCCAGCGCTCCGCCTCGGAGATGCAGCGGGCGGGTCGCGACATGGCCCGGTTGGCGCGCGCCGAGCCCGTCCGTGCCGGGGCGTCCTCTCGGACGCACATCGAGTGCGACGCCCCGCTTGTCGTCCTCGCCTCGATGCTCGAGTCGGGGCTGCCGCGGTGGATGACGCTCGCCCCCGCGCGACTGACCCCGAGGCGGCCGGCATCGCCTCGGCGCTAGCTGAACACGCTCGTCCTGCACGTCACATCATCGCCCGTCGCTGGCCGCACGCGCGGATCCAGCCACGGCCTCTCTCCTCAGCCTGCTCACGCCATGAACGCGCACCTCTCGGCCCTCGCGATCCCCCTCTGCTTCCTGACCGGGACCGCCTCGGCGCAGGCCGTCGACGCCCTTGCAGACCCACCGCGCTGGTCATCGACCCGGAGCGGCGGTGGCTCCTCCGGCGGCATCGCGGCGAGCAGGTCACGCTCTCGCCCGATGCCCCGGAAGACGTCAGCGGGGTGATCCAGAGCGGCGACGTCTTCGACGGGAGCCTCCAGCCCGCGGCCTACGTCGACGGCCGGTGGCAGGTCGAGGTGGCGCTGCCGTCGGGCACCTACGTCTACGCCTTCCGCGTGGCCGGCGAGTGGCAAGGCATCACCCCTCTGGTCATCCGGCCGCTGGTCGACCTCGACCCCGACACGACGCACCCCGACTGAACGCCTCGGTGCGGCCCGTTCTCTCCTTCTTTCACCTCCCGTCTCCTGCCTCGTCATGCGTGCTCTTCTCTTCAGCCTGTTGCTGGCCCTCGCACCGTCTGCCTCGTCTCAATCCGCGTTTGCGGAAGAGGACATCACCTTCGCCTCCGTCGACGGCGTCACGTTGGCGGGCACCGTCGCGGTCCCCGACGGCGACGGTCCGTTCCCGGCCGTCGTGCTCGTGTCCGGCTCGGGGCTGCAAGACCGGGACGGCGGCCCCGATGCGCCCATCTTCCCCACCGGCTATCGGTTCTACCGCGACCTTGCGCACGCGCTCACCGAGGCGGGCATCCTGACGCTCCGCTACGACGAGCGCGGCGTCGGCGAGAGCACCGACGGCCCCGATCCGGCGTCCGTCACCACGTTCGACTATGCCGACGATGCGGCGGCCGCCGTCCGCGCCCTCGACGCGCGAGGCGATGTCCGATGGGTCGGGATCGTCGGTCACAGCGAGGGCGGGACGGTCGCGCCCCTCGCGGCAGGCGCCGAGCCGGCCGTCGATGCCATCGTGATGGTCGGCGCCGCGGGGATCTCGGGCCTCGACATCGTGATGGAGCAGAACCGGTTCGCTCTCGGGCAGGCCGGGGTCTCCGACGCCGGCGTCGAGATCTTCGTTGACCGCCTCCGGACAGCCTTTGTGTCGCTTGCGGGCACGGCGGGCGGCGCGGTCGACGAGGCCGCACGCGAGGAGGTCGAGGCGAACCTCGCCCGCGCGTTCGGCGACCTCCCCGAGGCGGACGCGGCGGCGCTGGGCATCACGCCCGAGGCGATCCCGTTCGTGGTGTCGCAGCAGATGCAGTCCGTTTCCGGCGCGTGGTACCGGACGTTCCTCGCCCTCGACCCGGCCGAGCCGGTGGGCGCGCTCCGTGTGCCCGCGCTCGCCCTCTACCTCGCCCTCGACCAGCAGGTGCCGCCCACTCAGAACGCTGCGCCCATGCGCGACGCCCTCGACACCTCGTCCAGCCCCGACTGGGACGTCGTCACGCTGGACGGGCTGAACCACGTCTTCCAACGCGCCCAGACGGGGTCGGTGCAGGAGTACGCCACGCTCCCGGCCGTGGTCGACCCGGCCGTCCCCGAGGCCATCGCGGCGTGGGTCCTCCGGGTGGCCGACGAGTAGGCCCCCGCCAACGCGGTCGGCTCCGCCTCGGGGTGCGTCCGCCTCGGGGCGAGGCTCCGAGGCGGGTCACGACCTGTGCTCGCGGACCTCTCGTTCCCCTCTCCTCTCCCTGTCATGATCCTTCGTGTCCTTGCGAGCACGCTTCTCGGCTCGTTCCTCCTCGCCGCCTGCTCGGCATCGCGTCCTGCGGAGACTCCGCCCATCGGCCTCGACACCGAGGTGGCAGCCCTCATGGACACGTTCAATGTCACCGGCGTCGGCCTCGGGCGCATCCAGGGCGGGCGTCTCGTCTGGACCCGCTACTACGGCGAGCAGGCGCCGGGCGTGTCCGTGACCGCCGCCACGATGTTCAACACGGCCTCGATGCACAAGGCCGTCACCGCCGAGCTGGCGCTCCGCCTCGTGGACCGGGGCCTGCTCGACCTCGACGAGCCCATCTCGGCGCACTACGTCCACCCCGACATCGCCGACGACCCGCGCCACGAGGCGCTCACCCCGCGCCTGCTGCTGACGCACCAGACCGGCTTCCTCAACTGGCCCCACAGCTACGAGGACGGCCGGCTGGCGTTCACCCAGGACCCCGGAACAGGCTACACCTACTCCGGCATCGGCTTCATGATCTTCGGGCGCTTCCTGGAGCAGAAACTCGGGACGCCATTCCCCGACCTCGTCCGGACCTACGTCTACGACCCCATCGGGATGGACGGTGCCTCCTCGGTGCAGGAGGCCTGGATGGCCGACCGGGTGGCGCAGCCTACCGACGCCGAGGGCGAGCCCTTCGCGGACTTCGCCCTGGAGGAGGGCACCTGGAATCCGGCCGACGACCTCTACGTGACCGTCGAGGACTACGCGGCCTTTCTGATCGACGTCTGGCAGGGCGGCGGGGTGCGCCCCGAGGTGGTCTCGCTGCGAACGCAGGTCCAGACCCCGTTGCGCGAGGACACGATTTGGGGCTGCGACGGCGGCGCGATGGACCCGTGCCCGGAGCCGTACGGGCACAGCATCGGGTGGTTCGTGTTCGGCTACGGCGACTCGCTGAACCTGCAGCATGGCGGCAACGACCGCGGGGAGGCGGCCAACGGGTACATCCACCTGGACTCGGGCAACGGCCTCGTGGTGCTGGTCAACGGCGCGAACGGTGTGCTGGCGTGGCCTCAGATCGTGGACGCGGTGGACGATGAGCAGCGGTTCACGGCGACGTTCCACTACATCATCGACAAGTTCCTCACCCAGGACCGCGGATGACGTGGAGCGGCTATCCCCGTGCCAGCGGCCTCCCTCCCTCGCCGTTTACCGCCTGACCGGCGTGGAGGTCAGAGGGTTGAGGTCGTCCCGAGGGTCCAGAAGGACGCCCGCCCCCGCGGTCACCTCGCTCGGAGCGGCCGGCGTGTCGAGGCAGAGATGCTCGTAGTTGTCGTTGTCCCCGAGGTCGCCGAGTGCGAACGGGACGACCTCCCCATCACCGGTCGTGACCCGGTACATCGTGCGGTGCGTCTCGGGTGTGATCCCATCGTCCGGTCGGACACCACCCGCCCACGTCACCTGAATCACCTGCTGCGTCGCCGCTGGACAGTCGCTCTCGATCGCATGGGCCTCGTAGGCGATGGCGAGAACGAGCGTCGGCCCGGCCTCCAACGGGTCGACCTCCGCCTCGAGGCCTCGTGCCGAGGCGCCGCCCTCCAGCATCACGTTCCCGACGATCTCGACGCGACGAGGTGGGTCCTCCGCGCTGCCGAGGTCGCCGATGAGGAGGACGGTGTGACCCTCGGAGGGCTCGTCGGCAGGCCGCAGCGTGGCACACAGGGGCCTCTTTTGCATGCCCGATTCGGTGGTCACGAGAACGTCGCCGGGCTCGATCGAGGTCACTCGCCGAGAGAACGTGACAGGCATTCCATCCCGTCCCGGGGCCGCCCGGCACAGGAGGCGGGCGCGCCTGGGCAGGGCGTCGTCCAGACCGAAGAAGGCATTGAGCAACCGAGGCGGCTCCCGGTCGAGTGCGGTCGCCGGCGGGATCTTCGGAGGCGATGTCCCACATGCACTCACGAGCAGAACGAGCACAGGCCAGAGTGCGAGGCACGAACCGGATGCGACGCGGGTCGGGAGGCCTGGCAGGTCGAGCATCGCGAGGATTGGTTCCCGCGGCGGCAACGGGCGCGCGGTAGCAGAGGAGCAGGTCAAGCTACAGAGTGACCGTGCGCGATGAGCGCCAGGGCGCATCCGGTGTGCGCTCGCGCCCGGTGATTCGGCTCGAAACCGCCATTTCAGGCTCCGGCGCCGGCTGGCACACCCGTTGGAAGGCTCCTGGGTGTCTCACCAACACCCCCTCCCATGTTTGCCTCCACGCCTTCCTTCCGCTCCTCGCTCACCACGCACGGCTCGACCCTCTACGGCATGCGCCGCGTCCGCGCGCCTCGCCGGCCGTTCGGTGCCTGGGACGTCGCTCGTTCGTCCAGCACGTCCACGCGGCAGCTCCAGGGCCGGGCCGGCCGATGAGCCGAGCCCCTGCGTCCTTCCGATGAGCGCTGGTCTCCGCAGAGGCCAGCGCTTTTTTGTGGGGGAGCCTGCGAGCGAGGACTCAACCCGCTCGCGACGCGTGGACCCTCCGAAAGGCGATCAGGGCGAAGGCCGGCGGGCACTCACGTACGATGTCGCCTCGTGAAGAAAGCGCGCCCCCACAGGCGGCACGTCGTCCACCCGCCACACGACCGAGAGCGCCGTCGCCTCGATCACGGCGTCCGGGACGTCGGCCAGCGGGCGCGCCTCGACACCGGCCTGGACACGGTGCCCCACGACCTCCGGGGCCAGCGTGACGCCGAGGCCTGCCGCCACGAGCGCGAGGCTAGCTGCCAGCGGCTCGGCCTCCTCGACGATGCGCGGCTCGAACCTGGCGGACCGGCACAGCGCCATCACGGTCGTCATGTAGCCGCCCGACCGGTAGCGGGGCGACAGCACGAACGGCTCGCGCGCCAGCTCGGTCAGGGGCACGGCCGCAAGCGAGGTCAGCCGGTGGTCGCTGGGCAGGAGCACCACCAACGGCTCGGCCCGGAGGGCAAGAACCCCAACGCCATCGCGGTCGACGAACGGCCCGCGGCTGATGCCGACGTCGATCTCGCGGGAGCGGAGCGCGTCCGCGATCTCCTCCTGGAACCGCTCGACGAGATGCACCGAGCTGCGCGGCGCGTGCGCGCGGAACGACCGGAGCAGCTCGGGCACCAGCCGCACCGTCGCCGAGCTGACGGCCCCGAGGCGGAGCGTGCCGCCGCGCCCGTCGGCGGCATCCCGGGCCGACGTGCGGGCGCGGTCGGCCCAGTGCAGCACCTCGCGGGCGTCGCGGAGGAAGGCGCGGCCGCTGGCCGTCAGCGTCGCCCGGCGGGTCGTGCGGTCGAAGAGGCACACCTCCAGGTCCGCCTCGAGGCGCTGGATCTGGCGCGAGAGCGCCGACTGCGAGAGGTGGACCTGCGCGGCAGCGCGGCCGAAGTGCCCCGCCTCGGCGACGGCCACGAAACACTCGATCTGACGAAGCTCCACAGATGCACGCTGCGCATGGGTCAGGCCAACTTATGCATGGAAGTGGACAGCGACCGATGAGCGCTCTACCCTGGCATCGACTCCAAACCACCGATCGACGTTCATGCTCCGGCTCCTCTTCGTCCTTGTCCTCTCGCTCGCGGCGTGCCACACGGTGGCCGCCGTCCCGCAGGCCCCAGATTCGCCACTCACGCTGACCGAGGAGACCGTCACCTGGGACAACGGCCAGAGCGTGACGTTCGATCTCGGCACCCTGACGGTCCCCGTCAACCGGCGGGCGGGTTCCAACGAAACGATCACCGTCGAGGTCGTCCGCTTCCGACGTGCCGCCAGCGCACCCAGCGACGTTCCGCCCGTGTTCCGACTCCGAGGCGGGCCGGGCTGGCCCGGTGTCACGAGCGACCTCGATGACCCGATCCACTACCAGTTCAACGTCGAGCGTCTGATCGAGACGACGGACGTGGTGTACGTCGGCCAGCGTGGGTTCGGGACCTCGACGGACACCCCGTGCGCGGATCGCGAGGCGCTCTCGTTCGATGCCTCCGACGCTCAGCGCCAGCAGGCCCTCCTCGACGCGCTCCGCGCATGTCGCCAGTCCTATGAGGCCGGAGGACTCGACCTCACCGGCTTCAACGTGCTCGAAGCCGCGGCTGACGTCGCCGAGGCGGCTCGCGAGCTGGGATACGACCAGATCCAGCTCTACGGCAGCAGCTTCGGATCGCACGTCGGGATGGCGCTCCTGCGAGCCAACCCGGATCTCATCGCCCGCGTCATGTTCTACGGGCTGGAGGGGCCGGACCACACCCACGACGACCCCGACGGGCTGGAGCGAGCGCTCGAGTCCATCGCTGCCGCCGCAGAGTCCTCTGAGACGATCGCCCCGTACGTACCGCCGGGTGGCCTCTTGAACGCCTACCGCGACCTCATCCGCCGCGCCGACGCCGAGCCGATCCGGGTTCCCACGGTCCACCCGGACACCGGCGACTCGCTCGTCGTCGTGCTCGCAGGCGACGACTTCCGCGAACTGTCGCGTGGCGTCACGCGCGGCCTCGCGTGGAACTACCTCACGCCGGCGTGGGCGCTCGACCTCCTGACGATGCTGAGCGGCGACTTCGAGCCCGCCGCCCGCCGCATCTTCCGGCTCCGGACGCGCACGGGCATGCGCAACGCCGCGTTCTATCAACTCGACTGCGGATCAGGCATCACCGAGGCGCGAGACGCGAGGTATCGGGCCGCAGACGGTGCGGACCTGGTCGGCGAGATCTGGACGATGTACAGCGTCGGGTGCCTCCCGTGGGACGCCGACCTCGGCGACGGCTTCCGCTCTGACTTTGTCACCGACATCCCAGCGCTCCTGCTGCACGGGACGTGGGATGTGAGCACGCCCTACGAGAACGCCACGGAGCTTCTCCCCTCCTTCCGCGACCACCACCTCGTCACCGTCGAGGGCGGGTCGCACGGCGCGGTCTACGAGGCGATGGAGGTCGACCAGGCGTTCGAGGACGGGCTCTACCGCTGGTTCGCGACCGGCGACGCGACGGGCCTTCCGGACCGTGTGGTTCTGCCTCCGCCCGCCTGGCAGGCCCCGGCCGAAGGGTGACGTGCTCCCGCCTCGGAGTCACGGGCGGCCCCGAGGCGGGTGGAGGTCTAGCGATGGCGTCCTGCTTCTCCTCGAGGCGGAGCGCACGCTCTTCCGCCTCGGAGCACGCGGCGGTCGTGGCGTCACCGCCCGACGTGCCACACGAACTGGATGAAGTTGAACTCGAGCTGGTCGAACCGGAAGCCGCCGTCGGCGAGGGACAGCCCGGGGGCGTAGCGGAGGTTGGTGCGGAGCAGCCACGGCTGCGTGCGCGTCGGGCGGATGTCCCACCCGAACAGGACCGACGGCACGACGGTCGTCTGGGTCTCGACGAACGTCTCCTCGCCCCCGTCCGTCTCGCGGGCCGTCAGCCGCTCCACCGATGCACCGGCGCCCAGGAAAGGCACAAACCCCTCGTAGTCGCCGAGGATCTTGGCGGCCTCCAGCGTGGCCGCGTTCCGCGACAGCCGCTGCGACGCGCCGAAGGCGTCCTGGCCGGTCGTGATCCGTCGGTAGGCGAGGTTCACGAAGGCGTCCAGGCCGTCGTGGTAGTAGCCCGCCCCAAACTCGGGGAAGACGGCCGGCGACAGCGCGGAGAGAAAGAACGATTCGTCGTTTCGGGGAGAGTTCCGGAGCGGGATCGCGCTCGACGGGCCGATGGAGAGCAGCACGCCACTGAGGCGACCGGCCTCCCGGAGCCGCCGCTCGCGCCGAGCCTCCGCACCGCTCGCAACGCCCGCCTCGTTGAGCGCCGTGGACTCGAAGAACACCCTCGCGCCCACCAACGCAGACCACGACGGAATGGAGACCGTCCCCGGCTCGGTCCGCGACAGCGGCACGTCCACCTCGCGGCCGGCCGCGTAGCGGACGCTCCCGTCCACGGCGACGGGGCCGAGCCGGGCCGTCAGGCCCGCCTCCAGCGGGAACCGGTGGAGCGTCGCGAACGGCCCGTCTCCGAGGCGGACCGTTTCGACCGTCCAGCTCGTCCCGACGAAGGGGCGCACCGTCCCCGGCTGGGTCGCCCAGGGGTAGGCGCGCGCGCCAGTCTCCACTGTGGGGATGTTGATGAGCGTCTGGTCGCCCACGGTGGTGCTCCGGCTTAGCGTCGTGAAGCGGACGTAGAAGTCGGCGTGGCCCCAGAAGTGCAGGCCGCCGAAGGCAAGCTGCGCTGCGGACGTGCGGCCCGGCGCGTCGAATCCCGGGACGTCTGCGGACTCTGCCGACGAGAGGGCGCTCGCGCCGCCGTAGCCCTCGGCGAAGGCGAAGCGGCGCTCGGCGTCTCGCGCCCGTTCCGCCGCTGTGGTGTCGTCCGGGGCTGGCCCCGTCTGGGCGAGCGCCGCGAGCGGTGCAATCGCCAGGGCGAGGAGTGTCAGGGAGCGGTGTAGACCTGGAAGGCAGCGCATCCTCCACGATCCACACGCTCTGGACCGGTCGCCTATCGGTTGGCGCCATTCTCCTGTCATTCGGCGCCACCCGTGCGGTCTCGACGCGGCGCGTGTCGCGACGGCGGGTGCCCGTGCCACCGCCGGTAGGCCCGCGTGAACGACGTCGGCTCGGTGTAGCCCAGCCGCTCGGCGACCTCCTGCACAGACAGGCCCACGCCCAGCAGGCGGTCGGCGGTCTCGCGCCGGACGGTTTCCAGCACGACCGCGAACGTGGTGCCCTCGGCCGCGAGCCGACGCTGGAGGGTCCGCGCGGACAGGCCCAGCGCCGCCGCCGCCTCGGGGACCGAGACCGTGGCTCGGGGCAGAGCCTCAGCGAGGTGGTGCCGGACCGCGAGCACCGTCTCCGACCCGGTGGGCACCTGGGGTTCGGCGTAGTCGGCCAGCGCCGAGAGGGTGGCGTGGAGGGACGGGTCGGCAAGGCCGAGCGGGCGCGTCCACGACCCGGTCGGGAAGAGGATCTCGGCGTGTGCGGCGCCCAGCACCGTGGGCGCCCCGAACGCCTCCGCGAAGCCGTCGGCCGCCCCGCTGGCGGGCTCCGCGAGGCGGACCTCCACGAGCGGGGCGGGCAACACGGGCCGGAAGCGGCCCACGATCACGCCCAGCGTGAACGGCTCGCTCACGAAGCGAAACACCGAGGGGCCGTCGTGGCGGAGCCGGACGCGCCCCATCGAGACCTCCAGCCGCCCCACCGGTGAGACGAGCGCGAACCGGTCGGCGAGCGCCTGCAAGCCGGCCTCCAACGTCTGTGAGGTTCCCGCGAGGTAGTCCGTCACGCCGAAGGCCCCGAACGGAACCGCCATTCCAACGCGGGCGGGAAGCTCGGGCCGCGGGTCGGCCTCGAAGGCGGCTCTCCAGAGGCGGTAGAGCGTCTCGTCGGGGATCGTCGTGAAGTCGCCCACGCCGGGCGTCGCGCCGATCCCGGCCTGTCGCGCGAGCGCGTCGCCGTCGAGACCGACGGCCGTGAGGCCGAGGCACATGGCACGGAGGGTGGCGGCAGGGGTCACGAACAGGAGGTGGCGTGGACGGACAGGGTAACGGCAATGCAGAGACCCACTCGGAGTGGCTCCTGCTCCGGGCCTTGAGCAGGGTCGTGGAACGCTGTCCCCAGCGCACCGCAGGCGATCTACCCTCGTGCCCTCCCCCATGACCATCTTCCCCTTCAATGCCGTGCGCAGGCCTGCCGGGGGAGGTTGACGCCTCGGGGTCGGACTCAGGCCCCCGAGGCGGATGCGCTGGCCGCGACGCCTCCGGGTCTAGCTTCAGCGCTGCCCCCTGTCCCTCGCGCTGTGACCTCCGAGCATCACGCCCACTGGCTGGCCGTCGCCCGCCGCCACACCCGCGTCGCCACCGAGGCGGAGGACCTGCTGCACGACGCACTCCTGATCGCCGCCGCGGCAGGCCGGCTCGACCTGGACGAGGAGGCCAACCGCCGCTGGCTGACCGGCGTGATCCGCAAGCAGGCCGCGTTCCACGCGCGCTCGGCCGTCCGCCGCAAGCGGCGCGAGGCGACGGCGTCGGAGGAGGCGCACCCGGCCCTCCCCGAGGCGGTGCGCACGTCGTTCCGCCTCGGGGGGCTGGCGCCCTCGGTTCGGAGCGTGCTCGCGCTCGCGCTGCACGGCCTCCGCCGCGACGAGATCTGCGCCGTCCTCGGGATCTCGGCGGCCGCGTTCCGGCAGCGGCTGGTGGCGCTGCGCCGGGCCATCGGGCCGCTGCCCGACGACCTCCGGCGCGAGGCGCTCGCGCTCGCCTACGCGCGCCAGCGGTCGCGGGCGGATGATCTCGCGCTCGGCCTGATCCGCCGGGCGCTCCTCGCGCGCGCCCGCGTCGCTCCCGGCCTGGGCACGCACGACCCGGACGGGCACCTGCTCATCTTCGGATCCTGAGGTTGGCCCTCACAGATCGGCAGCCAGCGGCAACGATCTCGTACACCTGCCCTCCTGCCCATGGCCTCGTCCGTCTCCGCCCTCGTCTTCTACGTCGCCGACCTCGACCGCACCGAGCGGTTCTACGGCGACGTGCTCCACCTCGACCTCGACCGCGTGGACAGCGACGACGACCACCCTCCGCTTCTCACCGGCGCCGTCGGCGCGCTGTCGCTAGTGTTCATCCACAACCCCGACGACGCCCCGGGCCGCAGCCCCGTCGTGGTGTTCGGGCTCGACGGCGGCATCGAGGACGCCGTGGACGCGCTCGTGCAGCAGAACGTCGAGATCATCGCCCCCGTCAGCGAAGCGCCCGACGGCGGCCTCACGGCAGACTTCCTCGACCCCGACGGGCATACGCTCAGCTACCACCAGCCAGCGGGCCTCCCGGCTCGCCTCTCGTGATGCGCCCCCTCGCCATGCGCGCCCTCGCTCTCGGTCTCGTTCTGCTCGCCGTGCCCGCGCTCGCGCAAGCCCCCCTCACCGAGCACACGCTCGCCCGCACCGACTCGGTCTCCCCTCCGGCCACCCTCGACGACGTGGCGTGGCTCGTCGGCTCCTGGCACGGGCCGGGCCTCGGGGGCACGTCCGACGAGGTCTGGCTACCGCCGGTCGGCGGCGCGATGCCCGGCATGTACCGCCTCGTGCAGGAGGGCCAGCCGGTGTTCTACGAGATCTGGGCGATCCGCGAGGTGGGCGGGTCGCTCGTGCTCGACCTGAAGCACTTCGACCCCGACCTGACGAGCTGGGAGGACCGCGACGAGAACACGACGTTCGAGCTCGTGCGGGTGGGGGGCCAGACGGCCTGGTTCGACGGGCTCACCTACCACCTCGCGGACCCGGATACGCTGCAGATCTGGGTGGCCCTTCGCGAGGGCGGCGCGGTCACCGAGGCGAGCCTCACCCTCCGCCGTCGGCCCGTGGCGCCCTGATCGGTTGGCGGCTGTAGTCTCCAGAAGCGAATGTCCTGGTAGCGATATCAGAGTGTGACCACCTCGCTCGTAGCCGGGCGGATGCGCCCTTCAAGCCGCAACTCGGGCACCATCTCAAGGGCTCGCTCATGCGCCGATGGACCCAGACGCAGTGTCCTCGGCATCGATCTCCTCGTGATCGTACCCGTCCGAGTTGGCTGGCGGCGAGATCACGACACCTTCGTCCGAGAACAGCATCAGCGTAGGCCATGCGCCGGCGGAGGATCCCCCAGCTTGATGACACTTGGAAGAGGTTGACGTCTGCGCTGCCTGGCGCGCGAGCCGCTGGCCGGAGACGTAGCCAACTTTCCGAGCGAGCATCGGGTCTCGCCCGCGTGAGAGACTGAGCTGACGGTCACCTCCCAAACGCCTCAGATCGTCGACCGTCATGAGATCGCGGCCCAACTCCGAGGCGGAGCGGCCTACCGAGTAACCGGAAGATCCGCGAGATTGAGTGCGTGGTCGGCGAGGCTGACGAGGACCCCCAACTTCCCGGACCTCGGGCTGCTACGTCACGCAAGCAAGCCCGATGCAGTGGGAGAACGTCACGCTCTGCGGGGCTCACAACGTCTGGACTGAGCTCGTACGGGCGCGACCAGGCCGAGCGCGCCGGCGGTGAGGAAGCGGCGACGAGAGGGCATGGGGGTGGGGAAAAGGAATGGGGGGAGGGGGGAGAGCGGAGGGAGTGGGGAGAAAGGGGGGAGGAGGAGAAAGAGGTCTTTCCATTCCCTCCTTTCTCCCCATTCCTCCCACTCTCCCCCTTCTCAGACTCAGCGTTCGACGCGCCCCGAGCCGGAGCCGCCGGCCAGCGTCTCGACCTCCCCCGCCGTCGTCAGGTTCAGGTCCCCCGGGATGGTCTGCTTGAGCGCGCTCGCGGCCACGGCGAAGTTCAGCGCCGCCTCGGCGTCGGCCTTCGTCAGCAGCCCGTGGATGAGGCCGGCCGCGAAGCTGTCGCCCCCGCCCACGCGGTCCACCAGACGCACGTCGTAGACCCGGCTACGGACCGCCTCGGCGAGCGGCTGCGCCGCGCCTGCGCCCCCGAGCAGCATCGCGCTCCAGCCGTTGTCGCTCGCGCTGTGCGACTCGCGCAGCGTGATCGCGACCGCCGCGAAGCCGAAGTCGGCCTGCAGCCTCTCGGCCAGCCGCGCGTAGCCGTCGACGTCGAGCGCGCCCGCCTCGGCGGCGGCGGCGCCCGAGCCCTGGGTGCGCACCCCGAGCGAGCGGTCGGCGTCCTCCTCGTTGGCGATGCACACGTCGACGTGCTCCATGAGCGGCCGCATCACCGCCTGCGCCTCGGCGGGGGTCCAGAGCTTCGAGCGGAAGTTGAGGTCGCACGAGACGGTCGCGCCGGCGGCCTTGGCGGCCCGGCACGCCGCCTCGACGGCCGCCCGCGGCTTCGGCCCCAGCGCCGGCGTGATGCCGGTCCAGTGGAACCAGTCGGCGCCGCTCGCCTCGGCGCCGCCCGCCTCGGTGGCGAAGGCGGCCTCCCAGTCGACCTCTGCGGCGTCCATCTGGCTCACCGCCGAGTGCGCCCGGTCGTAGACCACCGTCGACGGCCGCTGGCTGGCGCCGGTCTCGAGGAAGTAGATCCCCACCCGCTCGCCGCCGCGCACGACGAAGCGCGTGTCGACGCCGTACTGCCGCAGCCGGTTGACCGCCGCCTGCCCGATGGCGTGCGTGGGCAGCTTGCACACGAAGCGGGCGTCGTGGCCGAAGTGGGCCAGCGACACGGCCACGTTGGCCTCGCCGCCGCCGAACGTCGCGTCGAAGGCGTGGGCCTGGGCGAAGCGCTGGAAGCCCGGCGTCGAGAGCCGGAGCATGATCTCGCCGAAGGTGACGACGGTGGGCATGGAGGGAATGGGAAGAGAGGAGGAAATGGGGGGAGTGGGGAGAATGGGGGGCGAGTCGTGCGAGACCTCAGGCTCCTTCATTCGTGCACGCCCCGGTTCCGGGTCTAGTACTGCGACCAGCCCACGTTGTCATCCTGAGGAGCCTCGCGACGAAGGATCTCAGCGCAACGTGTCGGCCGTCGCAACCGGCGGCGACGGCTTCGGCCGACGGCGCCCGGATCCTTCACTGCGTTGGCTGCGCCGTCGCTGCGCGGTCAGGATGACAGAGTGCATTGGTCGGGGTGCTAGAGCTTGTCATGAACTGGACCGCCCAAAACAGAGCGGAATCGGCCGTCGGCTGTTCCCCTCCCTTCCACCGAGTCATCCCGGACTCCGATCCGGGATCCATGCAGCGTCCGAGCGAGGTGGAGAGGCCGTATGGATTCCCGCCTGCGCGGGAATGACCGTGGTTTTGAAGGGTGTGGCTCCGCGTCCATCGAGTCCATGACAAGCTCTAGAGTGGTTCGTGCTGAGGTGCGGCCCGTGCCTCTCGCTGGAACCGGTCACGGCGTTCAGAGAAAGGCATGTCTGACCTACTGATGTACTGACTCACCGCCCCGCTGACCCTAGGCGGCGTCGACGGCCTGGCGGAGGCGGCGGGCGTTGGCGGTCAGCCGGCCCCAGTCGCGCGCGGCGACCGCGTCGCGCTCGACGAGCGCCGAGCCGGCCCCGACGGCCACGGCGCCCGCGCGCAGCCACTCGGTCGCGTTGTCGAGCGAGACGCCGCCGGTGGGCATCAGCTTCAGGTGCGGCATCGGCGCGAGGACGCCTCGGATGAAGCCGGGGCCGAGCGAGCCGGCCGGGAACACCTTGACCACGTCGGCGCCCGCCTCGTGGGCGGCCAGGATCTCGGTGGGCGTGAAGCAGCCCGGCATGGCGGCCGCGTCGAGGGCGTGGGCGGCCGCGATCACCTCGCGGCGGAAGACGGGGCTGACGACGTAGCGGGCGCCGGCCTCGATGGCGGCGCGCGCCGTCGCGGCGTCGGTGACGGAGCCTGCGCCGACGAGGACGCTGCCGCGCATGGCCTCGGTGACGGCCCGGATGCCGTCGATGGCGCCCGGGACGGTCATGGTGACCTCGAAGCAGACGACGCCGCCGACCTGGAGGGCCTGGGCGACCTCGACGAGGCGGTCGGGGGCGTCGAGGCGGACGACGGCGACGGCGCGGTCGCGCTCGATCCAGCGGACGACGTCGGCGCGGGTGTCGGCGGTGGGCTTGTCGAGGACGGGGTGGAAGGGCATGGCAGGGCCGCCTCGGGGCGGAGTTGGCGGGCGGCGCGGAAAAAACAGACCGGGCGAGGGCTGGCTAGCCCCCGCCCGGAAGAACAGATTCTGTCGAGGCTAGCGGACGATGGACAGGGTCCGTGCCGCGACCACCGAGCCCGCGCGCAGCCGGACGTGGTAGAGGCCGGCAGCAAGGCCCGCGCCGTCCCACGTCAGCTCCTGCGCGCCAGCCGCAAGCGTGCCGTCGGCGAGCGTCGCCACGCGGCGGCCCATCACGTCGAACACCTCGACCGTGACGTCAGCCGGAGCGTCGAGAGCGAACGAGATGGTCGCCGACCCCGAGGTGGGGTTGGGCGAGGCCCCGAGGCGGAGCGCCTCGACCTCCGGGCCGCGCGACACCGAAGTCCCGAAGGCACCGGTCGTCCCGATAGCCGCGTAGTACACGTCACCGACGACGTCGGTGCCGACCACCTCGAAGTCGAACTCCCAACCGGAGAGGTCGCTAGACTGGATTGCCGTCGGGGGCGACGCGAGCGACGTCAGGTGGGCTGTCGTGCCATCCGTGTCGAAGCCGCCTGCGTTCGTCCACGTTGTGAAGTCGTCGATCGAGCTGGCAACCACGAAGTCTGTACTCCCTTCCGGCACCTCGTCGTCGTCGCCGTACGAGATCTCGATCCGGTCGATGTTGATCGCGTCCGACGAGTCGAAGAAGTACCACTCGAAGGCGTAGTACCGGACCGGCGAGACGTCCGTGAGGCCGCCCTCGAACGTGCTGCTGCCGCTGTCAGCGTCGCCGCTGATCGCGCGGACACCGAAGAACTGGTCGTCCGACGGCCGCTCGGTGACGTAGACCGTGACGGGGCGGTATCCGTCCTCATCGCCAACGGGGTAGAACCGGTTGTTCTGCGAGGAGACTGTGCCCTTCGGAAGGCCACGCGCCAGCTCGCCGATGACGTAGGAGGCCGGCGACCCGCCGACGACGACCGAGCTGTTGTTCGAGATCAGCGTGAACCGGAAGTCGCCCGTGTCGAGATAGCCACTCGTGAGTGTGAACGTCGCGCGGCTGTTGTTGTCCATCGTCGCGTCGTTGAGGAGCGTGACCGTAGCGCCGTTCTCCTTCGCGATCTCGGTGCGGAAGAGCTGGTTGTCGTTGTTGTCGTAGTCACCGAGGTGGAGCGTCGCGTCCTCGTCGCCAGCGAAGATGAGGTCGATGAAGGCGGCCGAGGGCGGATCCGTCGAAGTCGCCCCGCGGCGCATGTCGAACGTGCCGCCAGAGGAGTTGTCGATGCTCCCGTGGATAGTCAGGCGGTGGTAGATCTCGCCAAACCCGACGCTGGTGTCTTCGTCTTGGTTCGAGAGTGGACGGAACTCGCCGTCGGCGTCGATGGTGAGGTCGCCGAAGATGGTGATCCCCTTCGCCACGTTGTCCACGCCCCCGCGGTCCATGCGGAGCCAACCGTCAGCATCGCCCTCTCCGCGGATGGTGACGTTGTTGGCGACGGCGTCATCCACATCGATCGTGACGGTGGAGTCGATCACGACATCGTCGGTGGCCGTCGGGACGGCCCCGCCTGACCACGTGGCCGGGTCGCTCCAATTGCCGCTGAGGGCAACGGTGATCTGCGCCTGCGCGGTCAGCGGGACGAGCCCGAGGGCGAGGGCAGCGAGGAGGGGGTAGAAAGGTCGCATATCATCGGTGGGAGGAGGAAGGAAGCAGAGGGCCTGTAACATGTAACATGTCATACAGGACAATTGAGTATAGCGGCTGGAAACGGGACTCGCAAGCGCTTCCAGGAACGAGCGGCCTATTTGCAGCTCGGCCCTTCGGGGAGTGCCTCAGGCCGCTTCGGCCTGCCTTGCCAGCGTCGTCTCGACATGCTCGCGCGCGACCTCCAGGTGCTCCCGCATCTCTGCCTCGGCTCGGCCGGCGTCACGGGCGAGGATGGCCTCGAGGATTCGGGTGTGCCAGTGGACCGCCGCCTCGTGGGCGTCGCCGACCACCTCGTACACGTTCGCCTTGATCGCCGGCATCAGCTTCTGGATCGGGCGGACGAACAGGGGCAGGAGCGGGTTGTGTGCCGCCTCGGCGATGAGAAGGTGGAACGTCATGTCGAGCTGCGAGAGCCGCTCCTGATCGCCCTTGACCGTCGCCAGGTCCGCCACGTTCGCTCTCAGCTTCTCGGCGTCGGAGGCCGCGTGGTGGACCGCCGCGGCGGCAGCGATCGGCGGCTCGATCAGTTGGCGCGCCCCCACGACGTGGAGCGCATGATCCGGCCCGGTGTGCATGTGGAGGTACAGCTCCATCGGCGTCGCCACCGAGTCGGCCGAGAGCCGCTGCACAAAGATGCCCCTCCCCTTCTCGATACGAAGGAGCCCACGCGCCGAGAGCACCCGGAGGGCCTCACGCATGACCGTCCGGCTCACCCCGAACTGCTCACAGAGCTGCATCTCCGACGGAAGCTTGTCGCCCTGCCCGAAGTCACCCGCGCGGATGGCGTCCTCGATGGCCGTCTCGACGGTCTGGCTGAGCAACTCAGACTTTCCGACGGCCTTGAATCGGGTCTTGGGCATGGGGGCAACGGGGCGTGCCCCGCAACATACGCGAACGGGGGCATCTAAAGCCCAAACGCCTCGGGGAGCGCCGTCGTGAGCGCCGGGAACAGCACGACGACGGCGAGCGCGATCAGCATCGCGATGTAGAGCGGCAGAAGCGGCCGCGCGATTCGCGAGACCGGCACCCCGGCCACGCCGCAGCCCGCGAACAGGACCGTCCCCACGGGCGGCGTGCACAGCCCGATGCACAGGTTGAGCACCATCAGGATCCCGAAGTGCAGCGGGTCGATGCCCAGGCTCACCGCGACCGGCAGGAAGATGGGCGTGAAGATCAGGATGGCCGGCGTCATATCCATGAACGTCCCCACAGCCAGCAGCACGAGATTGATGAGCAGCAGGAGCACGACCGGGTTGTCGGACAGGCCGACGAGCCCTTCGGCGACGCCCTGCGGGATCCGGTCAAACGAGAGCACCCACGAGAGCGCCATCGACGTCGCCACCAGGAGCATCACCACGGCCGTCGTCACGACCGACTGGAGGATGACGCCCTGGAGGTCGCGCACCGAGACCGACCGGTAGATCCCCATCGAGAGCACGAGCGCGTACATCACCGCGATCGCTGCCGCCTCGGTGGCGGTGAAGATGCCAGCCACGATCCCCCCGATCACGACGATGATGAGCCCGAGGCTGGGGAGCGCGTCGAGGAACCGGCGGCCCACCTCGGCAAGCGGGACGCGCGCGTCGGTGCCGTACCCGTTCCGCTTGGCGATCACGCCGGCTACGAGCATCAGCGACAGCCCGAGGATGAGGCCCGGGATGTAGCCGGCCACGAACAGGGCCGCCACGCTCACGCCGCCCGACGCGAGCGAGTACACGATGAGCACGTTCGAGGGCGGGATGATGAGGCCTGTCGTCGCCGCCGACACGTTGACGGCCGCGCTGAAGCCCTCGTCGTAGCCGGCCTCGGTCATCTTCGGGTGCATCACGCCGCCGATGGCCGCGGCGGCCGCGATCGCCGAGCCCGAGATGGCCCCGAACAGCATCGAGGCGATGATGTTGACGAACGCGAGGCCGCCGGGCAGCGAGCCCACGAGCGACCGCGCGAACGCGATCAGCCGCTGCGCGATGCCGCCGCGCGCCATCAGGTTGCCGGCCAGGATGAAGAACGGGATCGCGAGCAGCGTGAAGCTGTCGAGCCCACCGGCCAGCCGCTGCGCGACGGTGCTCACCGCCGGACCTGGATCCACGACGGTGAGCAGCGACGCCAGCGTGGCCGTCCCGATGCAGAACGCGACCGGCACGTCGAGCGCCAGCAGGACGAGGAAGACGACGATGAGGACGGTGACGGCGAGGGCCATGCAGATCTCAGGCAGACGGGGGAGGGGGCGCCGACGGGGCCTCGGGAACGGCGGCCTGACCGCGCGCCGTCTCGACCGCCCCCACGACGGCGTACCACACCATGAGCAGGCCCGAGATCGGGAGCACGAGGTAGACGTACCCCACCGGCACCTGGAACGCCGCCGACCGCTGGCCCAGCTCGAACGTCACGTTGACCAGGATGCCCCCGCCGACGACGAGCGTCACGATGGCGAACAGCGCCACGACGGCGTAGCTCGCGATGCGCGCCCGCTTTCGAGCCTCCGGAGAGAGCCGCGTCACGACCACGTCGATCCCCAGGTGGGCGCGCTGTCGGAGCGCGTAGGCCGCCCCGAGGAGGGAGATCCACAGGAGCAGGTACGTCGCCAGCTCCTCGGTGTACGAGCTGGGCTCGTTGAGCAGGAAGCGCGTTGCCACCTGCCACGTCACCGTGAGCACCATCACGACGGTGAGGCCGACGAGGACCGCGGCGAGGACGCGGTCGAGGGCGGCCGTGAAGCCGCGGGCGGGGGCGTCCGTCATGGGGCGTCAGAGGCCTCCGCCTCGGGGACGGCGGCCTCGGTGGCGTCTGGTTCAGTGGCGTCCGCCTCGGTGGTGTCTGCGGGGGCGGCGGGGAGCGCCTGGATCCGCTCGGCGAGGGCGCCGACGGGCGTGCCGCCGAGGTCGTCGTAGATCGGGGCGACGGCCTCGCGGAAGGGCGTCTTGTCCACCTCGACCACCTCGACGCCAGCGGCGCGCACCGAGTCGAGCGCGGCGCCCTCGTCGCGGAGCCACAGCTCGCGCTGGAGGGCCACCGACTCGGCGGCGGCCTGGCGGAACCACGTCCGCTGCTGCTCGCTCATCCGGTTCCAGCGGTGAGTCGAGATGAGGAGGATGTCGGGTGGGGCCGAGTGCTCGTCGAGCACGTAGTGCGTCACCTGCTGGTAGTGGCCCATACCGTAGAGGCTCATCGGGCTGTTCTCGGCGCCGTCGACGATCCCCTGCTGGAGCGCGCCGTAAACCTCCGAGAACGCCAGCGGCGTCGCGTTCCCCCCCAGCAGGTTGATCGTCTGGATGAAGAGCGGGCTCTGGATCACCCGGATCTTGAGTCCGTCGAGGTCCTCCGGCGTGCGGACGTCGCGGCCGTTGACGTAGAAGCTCCGGAAGCCGGCGTCGTAGTAGGCCACGCCCAGCATCCGGTAGGGCTCGGCGCTCGCGAGGATCTCCTCGCCGACGTCGCCGCCCAGCGTCTGCCACAGGTGGTCGCGGTCGCGGAAGAGGTACGGCAGGCTGAACACGCCCATCTCGGGCACGAAGCTCTCCATCACGCCCGACGACACCTTCGACATGTCGAGCGTGCCGAGCTGGAGCAGCTCGATCGTCGCGCGCTCGTTGCCGAGCTGGCCGCTCGGGTAGATGTCCATCCGCATCGTCCCACCGGACAGCTCCTGGAGCCGCTCGTCGAAGCGGACGAGCGCGTGGTGGACTGGCGACTCGGTGTCGAGCGAGTTGGCGACGCGGAGCACCGTCACGTCGTCCTCGGCGCCGCACCCGGCGAGGAGCGCGACCGCGAGGAGGACGAGCGGGAGGCGAGGCATTACAGGCGGACGATCGAGGTGGTGGCGCGCAGACCGCCCGCCTCGGCGACGGCGACGTAGACGCCGGCCGCAACGGGCGCGCCATCGGCCCGGCCGCCCCACGTCAGGTCGTGCGGGCCGGCCGGGAGAACGGTGTCGGCGAGCGTGGCGACGCGGCGGCCGAGGGCGTCGTAAAGACCCACGCGCACCGGCCCCGAGGCGGGCAGGTCGAGCGTGAGCCGGACCGCCCCAGCCGACGGGTTCGGGGCCACGCCGAGGCGGAGCGGCATCGCTTCGGGGGCAGACGCTGTAGAGGTCGGGAGGTCGGTCGTGACCATGAGTGTGCCCGCCTCGGGGAGCGTGATGCGGACGCGCCCGTCGGGGAGCGCCTCGAAGGACAGGGGCTCGTCGTCGAGCGTCACGCCCTGAGCCACGGTCGTCGCGGGCAGGAGCTGGAGCGTGAGCGTCGTCGCCCCCTCCGAGGCGACGTCGAAGGTCTGGACCTGGCCGCCCCGGTGGTCGGCCGAGACCGTGACGGGGGCGTCCGCCTCGAGAAGGGCCAGGCCGTCCCAACGGAGGTCGGTCCCGCGGACCACGCCCCACCGCGAGGCGGCGTCGCCGTCGCGCCCGACGGCCGCGAACGCGGCGTCGGTCGTCACGCGGCCCGCCGTGCGCGTCCCGTCGGTCCGCTGCGTGGCGAGGTGCCAGGCCCCCGAGGCGGTCGTCATCTCGGCGGCCACGAGGTCGCCGTCGGTCCGGTCCGTCACGGCCGGTGCGGTCCCCGAGGCGGGCGTCGCGGTGAGCGTGTGGAGGAATGTGGCGCTGGCGGCGTTGCGCCGTGCCACGACGCTCTCCTGCGCCTCCTCGCGGCTGAAGTAGAAGCTCGTCCAGCCGTCGAAGGCGTCGTACGTGATCGGCCCGTCGGCGACGAACGAGACGTGGAGCCGGCCGCCGTCGCCGATCGCGTCGTTCGGCGCGGTCCACGTCGCCGTGTTACCAGCCCGCGTGGGCGTGCCACGGCCGTGGACGTGCACCTGGAGGCTCGCCGGGTTGGCCGCCTCGATGTGGTCGTAGACGGCGAAATACTCGTCGTCGAGGAAGGCGATGCCGCGGCGGACGGTCGCGCCGCCGATCACGCCGTTGTTGGGCGCGAACATCTCGGCCACGTCGAACGCCGCGCCGTCGAGGAACGCCGTCTGCTCCGGCCCCTCGTTGTCGTTGGTGCTGACGTCGCGGACCGGGAAGCCGCCCACCGTCACCACGTTGTGGGCGCGCGCGGTGAGGTACCACGCGTCGCGTCGGTCGTCGGAGAACCCGCCCGGCCCGTAGCCGGCGTCGACCGAGAGCGGCGTGTTCTCGGCGTCGAGGGTGTACGAGAGGAGGTCCGGGTGGTCGTGGTTGTCGGCGCTCGCGACGCCGTGGAACAGGAGCATCCGCGTCGCCGGGTCGCCCGCGTTCCAGTCGCTCCGGAAGGCGACCTGCCCGCTCTCGAGGCGGACCGTCGGCGACACGTCGGGCGCCGTGGCCGGGATCGAGAGGTCCATCGTGATGAACTCGTCGACGCTCCAGACGACGTCGTTCGTGGCCCCGGTGTAGTTGTCGGTAAAGAACTCCGTCGTCGCCCAGTTCCACTGGAGCACCTCGCCCAACGAGGCGGTCGTGTGGAGAGAGGTCGGGGCGTCGGCGTAGGCCGCCGCGACCATGTGCGTCGGGGCGGGCTTGGGGAAGCCGTCTTCGAGGGCCGGCATCCAGCCCCGCCCGGTCCGCGTCTGGACGGGCCACTCGAACGCCGGCTGGTAGGCCGGGAACAGGTCGACGCCCGCCTCGCGGTAGTGCCAGAGGAAGGGGATGCCGTTGACGAGGGTGTAGAGCCAGTAGTGCGAGCCCTCGCGGTAGACGCCGTCGGCGCTGAACTGGTAGCGCGTCGTCGTGTTGAGCTGCTCGAGCGCCAGCTCCAGCCAGCCGGCCGCCTCGGGGTGGTCGGAGAGCGTGAGAGCGGCCGACCCCACGGCGTAGGCCGGCTTCGAGCGGTGGTTGTGCGGGCGCGGCGCGTAGCGGACGCCCGAGACCATGTTGTCGGCGAGGAGCGACGTCTCCTGAGCGAGCGCGGCGCGGATCGTGGCCTCGTCCTCGGGCGTGAGCACGTCGAAGAGCCAGTCGTAGGCCGCGACGAAGTTCTGGAGCCACGTCGCGCGGCGGATCTCGTCGAGGTCGCCCGTGAAGTTGGCGCTGGTCGCCGCGCGGGGGACGTTCTCGTAGGCGAGCAGCAGCGCCTGGTAGCCTCGGACGCGGGCCACGAGGTCGCCGTCGACGATCCAGGCGAACGCGAGCGCCTTCGCCATCTGCGACCGGTCGCCAGGGTCGGTCGACTCGGGGTTGCGGCTCTTGTAGCGCGCGATGTCGGCGCGGACGCGAGCGACGACGTCGGCATAGGCCGGGTCCTCCCACTTGGCACGGAGCGCGTCGAGGTCGTCGGCACCGAACCAGAGCTGAGGGTGGGCCTCCGCCTCGGGGAGGACGGGCGTCGTGTCGACGGCCCAGCCGGTGTACGTCTCGTAGAGGCTCTGGCCCTGGACGGGCAGAGCCATCGCAACCGCGAGCGCGACGAAGGTGGATCGGACGAGGAGCGTCATGGAAGCAGAGCCGCCGCGCCGCCCGGCCCCGAGGCGGGGCAGCACGGCCGAAGATCGGAAGCCTCAGGCGTCGTCGCTCGCGGGCACGAACGTCTCCCGGGCCGGCGCGAACACGTCGAGCAGCTCGCCCGCCTCGGTGCAGACGGCCCCGTGGAGGAGGTCCGGCGCGACGAAGAAGCTGTCGCCCTGGCGAAGCGTCGTCGTCTCGCCGTCGATGGTCACCTCGAAGGCCCCCCTGCAGACGTAGCTCACCTGCCGGTGCGGGTGGCGATGCGGCGAGCCGATGGCGCCCATCTCGAACACGACGCGGACGAGCATCAGCTCGCCGTCGTAGCCCAAAACCTGGCGGGTGATGCCCGGGTCGGGCACCTCCCACTCGATGTCGGCGGTCTGGATGAAGGGACCGGAGCCCTGGATCGGTGTCGTCTGCATGGGCTCAGGTGAAGTAGAGGCCGCCGTTGATCTCGAGCGACTCGCCGTTGATGTAGGACGACGCGTCGGAGGCGAGGAAGACGACGGCCTGCGCCACGTCGTCGGACTCGCCCTCACGGCCGGCAGCCGTGGTCGCGGCCGTCCGCTGGCGGGCTTCGTCGGGCGTGAACGTGTCGTGGAACGTCGTGTTGATAAGGCCCGGCGAGACGGCATTGCAGCGGATCTTGCGGCCCGACAGCTCCTTGGCGAGCCCGCGCGTGAGCGTGAGCACGCCGCCCTTCGAGGCCGCGTACGCGACGGCCCCGCCGCCGCCGCCGTTGCGGGCGGCCAGCGACGAGAGGTTCACGATCGCACCGCCGTCGTTCATCTTCGGCGCGGCCGCCTTGATGACGAGGTAGACGCTCTTGAAGTTGACGTCCATGACGCGGTCCCAGAGGTCCTCCTCCATCTCGACGATGGGGCACCGCTGGAGCAGCCCGCCGGCGTTGTTGACGAGCACGTCGAGGCTCCCCCCAAGGCGGTCGCACGCCTCGGCCACGAGGCGGGCCACCTCGTCAGGCTTCGTCACGTCGGCCTGGACGGCGATGGCCGTGCCGCCCGCCTCGGTGATCTCGGCCGCCGCGGCCTCCGCCTCGTCCTGGCTCGAGCGGTAGTTGATGGCGACGGCGGCGCCCGCCTCGGCGAGCCGGTGGCAGATGGCCTTGCCGATGTCCCGGCCGCCGCCGGTGACGAGGGCGGTCTTTCCAGAGAGGTCGATCACAAGTCGTGGGAATGGGGTGAGGCGCTGGCGGGCCGTCCGCCAGTCGGGGTGAGCTAGTCGAGAGAGCGGACGGCGGCATTGCCCATCCAGGTGTAGGTCTGGCCGCCGAACGTGGCCGTGTGGGTCCCGTCCGCGGGCGCGCCGTTGTTGACGAAGACGTGCCAGCGAGCGCCGTCGACGTCCTCGATCTCGACGACGCTGGCGGCATCGTCGGAGCCGACCACGCGGACGGCGGCGATCCGGCTGCGGGCCTGCACGCTCCGCTCGCGGGCCCCGCTGTAGAGCCCGTGCGGCTCGATCACGCTCGCGAACAGATGGTCGGCCGCGCGGCGGCGGAGAATGAAGACCGGCTCGGGGGTCAGGTTGAAGTCGGGGTCGTTCGCCCCGAGGCGGCCCATCAGCACCTCGGTGGGCGCGGTACCGCTCGTCGTGCCCGTGGCCGAGCCACTTGTTGTAATGGAGTAGTAGCGGTGGCCGTCGAGCCACGTGAACTGGACGTCGCCGGCCGCCTCGGCGCGGGCGGTCTGCCAGAGGTGCTGGTAGCCGTGGCCGCTGCCCATTGGCCGGAGCGCCTCGGTGTTCGTCTCGAACGCCACGTTCGTCGTGATCGGGACGCCGTCGAAGTGGAATGGCAGGTCGTACTGGTGCTCCGCCTCGGCGTCGAGGCGGAAGAGGTCGATCAGGACCGGGTGCTCGAAGGCGTCGTCCTCGACCAGGAGCACCGTCCGCTGCATGTCGACGCCCTCGTAGTAGCCGTGCGCGGTCGCGCTGACGGCCTGGACGCCGTCGGCCCCGTCGCCGTCGAAGAAGTGGCGGTCGGCGTGCATGGCGTCGGCCGCGCGGCGGTCGCCGTCGTTCTGGCTCCGCCCGTCGACCACGACCGTGTTATGGGCGACGGTCTGCTTGGCCCAGGTGTCGTTCTCGGGGAGGTAGCGCCCGCCGTACTTGGGCTCGACGTTGACGAAGCGCGCGAACCCGTAGTCGTCGAGGACGTCGCGGCCCTGGTCCCAGACGATGACCGAGAGCTTGTCGAAGTGGCCGTGCCCCAGCCCGTGCACGCCGTACTTCATCAGGACGACGGTCTGGTCCTCGCCCGCCCCGGCGCGCAGGATCCCGAGCCCCCCGCCCTCGCCGTCGACGCCGTCGCGGAACTCGACGCTCGGCCACGTCATCTCGGGGATCTCCGAGGCGGCGGCGTGGGCGCGCGCGACGGCCAGCCCGGACCCGTTGAGGACGACCTCGCCCTGGAAGCGCGCCACCCCGAGGAGGGTCGGGTCGCCCCCGTAGCGTTCGAAGACGAGGTCGGTGCCCAGGACCACGCCGGGCGCGGCCACGTCCATCGAGAGGCTCCCATCGTTGAGGGCCGGGAAGACGCCGTTCGGCCACGCGGTCTGCACGGTCGCGTAGAGCGCCTTCTCGAGGATGCCGTCGCGGTGGGCGTAGATGCTGCGCTCGGGCTCGTTGCGCTCGATCGCCTCGGCGAAGTAGAAGAACGGCCAGATGGCGTAGCGGGCGTAGTACGGCCCCTCCATGTAGTAGCCGTCGGGCGAGAACAGCTCGTCGAGCTGACGGAGAAACCCGAACTCGCCCGTCTTGTCGGTCCCCAGGAGCGCCTGCTCCACGAGGTCGTCGTCGCCCAGGACGTAGCCGGCCATCCCGACCGCCGCCGCGGCCCAGGTGCCGTGGTTGTGGATCCGGTCGAGCGAGAACGCGCCCGGACCCGTGAACCAGTCGATCATGGGGCGGAACACGTTGGCCTCGATCGTCGCCCGCTCCGCCTCGGTGAGCGCGCTCACCACGTTGTCGTAGCCGACGATCGTGTGGACGAGCCAGACGTTCTCGTTCAGGAGCTGGTGGAACAGCTTGCCCGGCACCTGGCGCTCGCTGCGGGGGTGCGGCCCCAACGCCGGGTACATCTCGGCGTACTGCATCAGCATGTCGCGCACGAAGTCGGCGTAGCGGCGCTCGCCGGTGATCTGGTAGAGCAGCCCGGCCGCCATCATCTCGCGGTAGTTCTGCTTGTGGCGCTCGTGGGCGTAGCCGCCAGCCTCCCCCGGCGGCGGCGTCTCGATGGGCGCCGCGAGGGCCGCCTCCAACATCTCGACGGCCCCATCAATCGTGGCGTCGAGGAGGGGGTACTGGCCGCGGGCGGCGCGGATCGCGGCGATCTCGTCCGACGAGACGAACACGTTCGGATGCGCCCGGTCGGCCCCCGAGGCGGCCGGCACCGCAGGCTCGGCGACCGCCGGCCCCTGCGCGCAGGCGGCCGAGCCGACGAGCGCAGCGGCGAGCGGGAGGAGGCGGAGGACGGCCATCGGAGACGAAAAGGGGAGCCGGGTACGTCCGCCGGAGTGGGAGCGCTTCCGAATTGGCGAGAGTCTACCTGTAACATGTCATACAAGTCAAGTCCAGAGGGCTACCTTGCAGCCCCTTTGCCCCCGCCTCGGGGCCACTGCCTCCTGCCTCCATGACGCGCTCTCTGACCGTTCTCCTGATGCTCGCCGCCCTCGCCGGGTGCCAGCACACCGCGGCCGTCCACGCCCAGACGCCGGTCACGACCGCCGCGGAGCTTCGCGCGGCCATCGAGGCGGCCGAGCCGGGGACGGAGATCGTCATGGCCGACGGCGAGTGGAGCGACCTCCGCATCCGGTTCGTCGGCGTGGGCACCGAGGAGGCCCCGATCACGCTCCGCGCCGAGACGCCGGGCGGCGTCGTCCTCCGAGGCGCGTCCGACCTCCGGCTCGCCGGGGAGCACCTGGTCGTGGACGGCCTCCAGTTCCGCGACGGGGCCTCGCCGTCCGGCGCCGTCGTCCGGTTCTTCGCGAGCGACGACTCGCTCGCCTTCCACAGCCGCGTGACGAACTGCGCCATCGTCGACTACAACCAGCCGCAGCGCAACCAGACCGACCTCTGGGTCCAGTTCAAGGGCCGCCACAACCAGCTCGACCGCTGCTACCTGGCCGGCAAATCGAATCGCGGACCGACGATCCGGGTCGACCTCGACGGCAACCCGAGCATCTACAACCACCACCGGATCACGAACAACCACTTCGGCCCGCGGCCGCCCAAGGGCGGGCCGAGCGCCGAGACGATCCAGATCGGCGACAGCGGCACGTCGATGGCGCCCAGCCACACCCTCGTCGCGGACAACCTGTTCGACCGGTGCAACGGCGAGGTCGAGGTGATCTCCAGCAAGGCCAACTTCAACGCGTTCCGGCGCAACGTCTTCTACCGCAGCGAGGGCTCGCTCGTGACCCGGCACGGCAACTACGCGACGGTCGACGGCAACGTGTTCATCGGCGACGGCGAGAACCCGTACTACGGCGGCGTCCGGCTGATCGGGACCGGCCACTGGATCACCAACAACACGTTCTACGGCCTCCGGGGGACCGAATTCCGCGCGCCGCTGGCGATGATGAACGGGATTCGGCGCTCGGCCATCAACCGCTACTTCCAGGTGACCGACGTCGTGGTCGCCCACAACACGTTCGTCGACACGCGGTCGCCGTGGCAGATCGGCGTGGGCTCGAACAGAGATCAAGCGGAGGTCCTCCCCGCCTCGGAGATCCGCGACCAGGCGCCCACGCGGACGCTCCTCGCCAACAACGTGATCGTCAACGCAGAGGGCGACGACACGCCGATCCTCCGGGTCGACTCGGTCGACGGCATCGACTTCCGGAGCAACGTGATCGACAACCAGGGCGTCGCCTTCGAGGGCGTCGACGGGCTGGAGGCGCGCGACCTGACGGTCTCGGAGGTCGAGGACGGCATCTGGATCACGACCGGCGGGATCGCCTCGGTGCCCGTGCATCGGGGGTTCGAGTTCGAGCGGATCGACGAGGACCTGTTCGGGCGGTCGCGGGGGGCGCAGAACGCCGTGGGCGCGACGAACGGCACGGTCCCCGAGGCGTCCCGCTTCCTCGACCGCTCGCAGTACGGCCCGACGTGGCTCGACCCCGAGGCGGGCACGGACCGGACGCCCCAGGTCCACCCGGTCCGCGACGCCGACGCGCTCGTCCGCGCCCTCGCCGAGGCGGGGCCAGGGGATGCCATCGAGCTGGCGCCGGGCACGTAAGTCGTGCCCGCGTCGCTCCCGGTCCGCACGCACGTCACGGTCCGCTCGGCGGACACGGCCGAGCGCTCGGTCGTCCGGTACGCCGGCGCTGCCGGCACGCCCGCGTTCGAGATGCACCCCGGTGGGCACCTCCACCTGGCCGCGGTCGCGCTCGAAGGCGACGGCGAGACAGTCGCGTTCGCCCCTCTCGCGAGCGGGATGTCTGCCCTCTACACCCTCGAGGTCACCCACGCCGAGGTCTCGAACTTCGAGACGGTCCTCAAGGCGACCAAGCACTCGTTCGCCGACGTCGTCCGCTTCGCGTTCACCTCGGTGCGGGACTGCGCGAACGGCCTGGACCTCGCGGCCGAGGACGACGACCGGGGCGACTACAACGCCGAGGCGGTGTACATCGTCGACAGCCGGTTCGACGGCATCGGGGCGAACGTGATCGACTACTACCGAGGTGGCTACGACGAGTCGACGGTCGGCGGCACGCTGATCGTCCGCGGCTCCACGTTCACGAGCAGCGGGGCCAACGAAGAGACCGGCACCCTCATCAACACCTACGGGATCATCAACGTCGACCTCTCCGGCAACACGTTCCGTGACAACGAGGTGGAGCGGGTGGCGCTGCTCTGGGGCGCGAAGAACAATGCCCACGCCGACAACGAGATCGTCGACTCGGGCGAGATCGTCGTCGAGCAGAACCTGCCGCAGCGGCTGGTCTACTAGCCGCGCCGCCTCGGGGCCGCGCCGCCTCGGGGCCGTTTCTCAGCGCACGACGGTGAGCGTCTGGCTCTCCATCCCCGCCTCGGTGGCGGCTCGCACGAGGTAGACACCCGAGGCAAGGCTGGCAGCGTCGAGCGCGAGCGGATGCCCACCAGCGGCGAGCGGCCCCTCGTGGAGGACGGCCACACGGCGGCCGAGGGCGTCGAACAGCGCCACCTCCACCGAGGCGGCCGCCTCGACCGTCAGGAGGAGGGTCGTGCGAGTGCGGACCGGGTTCGGGCCGGCCAGGGCCAGAGACAAGCCGCGCCGCGCCGGGTCACGCGGCTCCGAGGCGGTCGCGCCCACCGCCTCGGGGCCGACGTCGGCGGCGGTGAGCGGGGCGTAGAGGACGGGCGCGGACGGGTCGTACTCGTCGGCGCCCACGTCGGGCGTGACGCGGGTCTGCCCCTGCACATCGAGGGCTGGCGCGCCCGGCCCCGAGGCGGCCGCGTCGATGGCCGGCGAGCCAGCCGCGAGCAGCCACGGGAGGTCGCCACCGGCGAGGCCGGGGTCGGCCACGCGGATCTGCGCCTCGGGGGCCGTCACGCCGAGGGCGGCCGTGCCGGTGGGCCACATGAGGTTGTCCCGCCACGTCGGCGCTGTGGGCGCGGTGTAGACATGGATGAGGTCCGCCTCGGCGCCCTCGACGACGTTGTTGGCGAACGTGATCTGGCGCGGCGGGCGGGTGTAGCCGCTGCCCGTGTACCCGATCTCGATCCCGTGCGTGTTGCCGACGAGCGTGTTGTGGGCGATGAGCGCTCGCTGCGGCGTGAAGTGGCGCGTGAGGTCGGTCGTCGAGCCGTAGTCGGCGTCGCCGTTCGTGACGGCGAGCGGCGCGTCGAAGCGGGTGCCCGTGAGCCCGGTCATCACGTTGTTGACGATGACGTGGTCGTCGCCGTAGAACCGGATGCCGCCGGTTCCCTCGCGGCCCTCCCCCAGGAAGACGTTGCCCTCGACGAGCGTCCGGTTGCCGTGGCGCACCGAGAGCGTGCCCTGGCTCCGCCGGAACGTGTTGTAGCGGACGACGGCGTCGCTCGTCTTGACCGAGATGATCTCTGGGTCGCCGTCACACGCCTCGAACAGGTTGTGCTCGACGGTCGTGAATCCGCTCGAGAGCGACATGGCGCTCCACCCCACACGGATCGCCTCCTTCTCGTTCGTGGCTCGGGGGCCGGTGCGGAGGAAGTGGTTGTGGTCGATCCAGTCGTTCTGCGACGAGAGCGCATTCGGCGGCTCGGAGCCGTCGATGGTGATGAAGTTGCCCAGCTCGGCCTTGTCCTCGAACCGGTTATGGTCGATCCGGTTGTGGTCGCTGAACGGGACCCAGAGGTCGGACGTCCCGCCGACGACGATCCACTTGAGCGACGCCGTCTCCCCGAGGCGAAACACGTTCTGCGTGATCCGGGCGTGCGAGGCGCTCTCCAGCTTGACGGCCGTCACGTCGGTGCCCGCGAACACAAAGCCCTGGATCGTGACGTGGGCTGCCTGCTTGATCGCGAACGCGGACTCGCCGGTCAGCGTGACACCGCCGACGGTCTGAGCGCGGACCGTAACCGGGTGCCCCTCCACCCCGCCCTCACGGATCGAGACGAGGCCGATGTCGTAGGTCCCGTTGGCCATCTCGATCACGTCGCCGGGGCGGGCGTTCTCGAGCGCGTCCTCGAGCGCACTCCCCGAGGCGGCCGTCACCACGCGCGTCTCGGGCGGGGCGTTGGGGTCGGCGCAGACGAACGGGCGGAAGGCCAGCCGGTCGGTCACGGTGAATTGGATTTCGGCCGCCTCCGCCTCGGAGTCGCCGGTCCAGCCGCAGGCGACGAACCCGTCGTCGGGCGTGACGGTCGCCGTGACGACCGTGCCCTCGTCGTAGAGGACGCCCGGGCCGTCGTCAGGCGCCGTGCCCGCTGGGCTCAGCGCGACCGCCCCCGCCGAGGGCTCGAACACGACGACCGGGTACTGGGGGACCACCTCGGGGAAGGTGACCCCCGCCGGCGCCTCGGTGCCGACGGCGAGGCGGTCGATGCCGACGTCGGCCGAGCCCGAGGTGTCGTCGGAGCCGAGGTTGAGCGTGAGCGCGTGGTACTGACGCTCGCCGCCGGTGCGGTCCCCCGAGGCGGACGGCGTGTAGCTCTCGCGGAAGGCCACGGCGACCGGCTCGGCTGCGTTCAGGCTCACCTGGTACGTCCCCGCCTCGAAGTCGGTACGGACGGTGATCCGGGTCCACGCGCCGACGGTGTAGCTCCCGATCGGGACCGCCGTGAAGGTGTCGAAGATGCGGACTTGCCCCGTGCCGGCCGCCGGCGTGTCGAAGTCGATCACGAAGGCCCGCTTGCGGCTGCCGCCGTAGAGGTCGACCCCGCTCAGGGTGAACCGGGCGGCGGACAGTTGGCGGACGTTGACCCAGAGGTCGGTGTAGACCACGCCCGGGATGCCGTCCTCCCGCCCGTCGAAGGCGACGTGGTCCACGCGGAGCCTCCCCGAGGTCGACACCCGGAGTCCCTGCGCTCCGTCCTCGACGTAGTCCGCACCTGACGTGACGGCGGCCGTGCCGCTCGCGACGGCCCAGCCGTTGCGGCCGTTCACCGAGGCGGCGGGGTAGCCTTCGGCGGCCTCGAACGAGGTCTCGATGGCCGTCGTCTGCGCCGCCGCGCCGCTCGCGAGGGCGACGAGGAGAAGCCAGCCCACCCTCATGCGGACGCGCACCCGGGGGCGGCGCCGGACAACCCGGCCTCGCGGATCACGTGGGGAAGGACGGCCCCGCCGAGGCCCTCTGGCTCGCCCCCAGCGGCCGGTCGTAGCACCCAGCAGGAAACGTCGGCGAGGGAGGCGCGCGTCATCGGGCGAGGGTGATCAGCCGGTAGTCCCTCCGGCCCTCGGCTTCCATCACGAGGAGGTACGTGCCGGTCGGGAGGCCGGCCCCATCGAGCGTGAACTCGGTCGTGCCCGCCGGGTAGGTCCCATTCAACACGCGCCGGACCTCGCGGCCGCTGATGTCGAACAGGCGCACCACCACCGAGGCGGGCGCGTCGAGCGCGAACGACACGGTGGTCGTGCTGTCGAACGGGTTGGGGAAGGTGGGCGCCAACCGCGAGGCCTGTCGCACCGGGGCATCGTCCGCCGCGACGCCCACGCGCCACACCGGACCGACGTCGTCGGGGTCGAGCGGGCCGAGCGTTCGGGGGTCGGCCGAGACCTCGTCGGCGCCGACGTCGGCCGTCGCGCGCGTCTGACCGTCCATGTCCGCCTCGGGGGCGAACGCGGCCGCGGCGGCGTCGACGAGCGGGCTCGTGGCCGACGGGCGCAACAGGCCGTCGGCTCCCTCTTCCAGCTCGGGGTTGGCGAAGGTGACGCCGTCTGGGAAGTCGCTGCTCGGCTGGCCGAAAAACACATTCCCAGACCACTCCGAGGTGCCGACCGGCTCCAGGTCCACATCGATGATCGGCGCGCTCAGCCGCGTCTGGACGGCGTTGTTGACGACCGTGATGTCCTCCGGAGGAAGCGACTGGTCGCTGCTGTTGCCGACCCCGATCACGAACGTGCGGTCCGTGTTGACGAACGTGTTGTGGGCCACGAGCGGCCGCTTGACCTGGAAGTAGCGGTTGAGCGGCGAGTTCGGGACGCCCTGCACCATGGAGAGCGGGGCCGAGTAGCCCGTCCCGCGGAGCCCGAGGAAGTAGTTGTTGACGACCCGGTGATCCTCGCCGATGATGCGGACGCCGCCCGTGCCAGACACCCCCTCGCCCAAGAAGAAGTTGCCCTCGACGAGGCAGTCGTTCCCGTGGCGGAGCGTGAGCGTGCCCTGGGCGCGGCGGAAGGTGTTGCTCCGGTAGACGTTGCCGTTCGACTTGTTGGAGATGATCTCGATCTCCCCGTTCGTCTCCGTGAACAGGTTCCGCTCGACGACCACGTTCGCGTACTGCATCGACCGGCCGCTGGTGCCGATGCGGATCGTCTCGGCGCCGTTGTCGCCGAACTCGGGCCGCGGGCCGAAATGGTTGCGGTCGATCCGGTGCTCCGGCGGATCGCCGCCGGTGACGAGCCACACCACGAGGAGCGCGCCCTCGTTCGTTTTGCCGGCGAAGTAGCAGTGGTCGACCCGGTTGAAGCGGCCGTACAGCGAGACCCACTTGTACTCGGTGCGGACGTTGGCCGGGTTGTAGTCGACGACGGTGCAGTTCGTCAGCCGGCTGTGGTTGGCGAGGTCGCTCGACGACCGCCGAAACTGGATGACCGGTCTCCCGTCAGGGAGCGCCCCGTTCTCGAAGCGCAGCCCGTCCACCTTCAGGTAGTCCCCGCCGATCGACAGGTTGGACGAGCCCGTCAGAATCACCTCGCCCGGCGTCTCGGCGCGGAGCGTGATCGTGTCGCCCACGACGCCGTCGGCGTCGAAGTTGATGGGCGTGTCTTCCCACGTCCCGTTCGCCATCGTGATGACGTCGCCCGGTTCGGAGGCTCGGACGGCCGCGCCCAGCTCGGCGGCCGTCGTCACGAAGCGGTCGGTCTGGGCGTGCGCGCCCGCCGCCACCGAGGCGGTCAGCACCAGGGCAAGGAGGAAACGCATCAGCGGGAGAATGGCAGGGCATAGGCCGCCTCGAAGAAGACGGCATGGCGCGTGACCGAGTTGTCGTTGCCGTTCGAGAGCCACAGGTCCTCGTAGCGGAGGCTCGACAGCTCGTAGGTCACGTCGAGGGCCACCGGCCCGAGCGCGAGACCCACGCCGGCTCCGAACACGTCGGCCCGTGCGGGCCGGTCGAGCAGCGCCGCGCCGGCCGGAGCGAACGCCTGGGCCTGCTCGCGGTAGCCGCCTCGGAGGGCGAGTCCGTCGAACGCCTGGAACTCGGCCCCGAGGTGGACGGTGCTCCCGCTCACCCACGGCTGGACCGCCTCGGTGGAGTCGGCGTAGAGGACCTCCGCGCTGCCAAGCGCGCGGAGGTCGACGTCGGCGGCGACCACGAGCCGGTCGCTCGGCCGAACGGAGGCGCCGACCGTGAACGCAGAGGCGAACTGAACCTCGTCGGTGCCGGCCGTGCCATCGCTCCGCGACCACTCGCGAGAGAGCGTGTAGCCGGGCTGCCAGACGGCGTCGAAGGCGAGAACCCCCGTCTCGAATCCACCCGCCAGGGCAAACCGCGTACCCGAGACGTCCGACGTCCCCGTCACGACGGTCTCGCCGCCCGTCGGCGCGGCGAGGCTAAAGCGGTTCTGGAAGCGGAGCGTGAACTCGCCCCGGTCGAGGACCTGCTCGGTGTCGTCGGACGAGCCGGTGAGGACCGTCGCTGAGAGGCCGAGCGAGAACGGGCCGCGGGCGAGCGCGAGCGCCGGCGTGATGCCGTAGACGGCGCCGGTGCGCTGGCGGCTGAACTGTGCCCACCCGACGAGGAGCGAGTCGCCGTCCTGGATGCGCGGGATCGGCTCCGGCCGGATCTCCCCGATGTTGGGGTCGAGCGCGTTGTTGTTCTGGAAGTAGTGATCGAGGTCGGCCACCTGCGCCGCCCCGAGCCCGGCCGTCAGTTCCACCCCGCCGGGCGCAAACGGGAGCGGGACCGCTACCGACCCCAGCGTCGGTCGCACCGACGACAGGTTCTCGTCCCAGTCGGGCGTGATGTCGTCGAAGGCCCGCGTCGGGTTGGGCGAGGTCGGGTCGTTCTCGAAGATCAGACTCAGCTCGAGGTAGAGCCGGTTGGGCACCCACGTCTGGTCCTGGCTCAGCGCCTGCGCGACGGCTCCGCCCCCGAGGCGGGCCTCCGCCTCGGTGAGGTGGCGGAGCGCGGCCGGGTTCGAAAAGAGAGCCGCCGACGTGGCGAGGCCGCTGGCGCGGACGCCACCCATCGCGCGGGCCCGGGCGCCCACGGCCTCCTGCCGGTCGAGCCCCTGGATCGAGAGCGGGGCGGCGGCGTCCTGAGCCGCCGCCTCAGGGGTCGCGAGCGACGCCAGGGCGACGAGGACGAGGAGCGTACGAATCGGCATCGAGGGGGACGGATTAGAGTGGTTTACGCTGAGGTGCGGTACACGCATCTCGCCGGAACCGGTCGCTACGTTCGGGCAACGGCGTTTCTGACCCACGGACGTACTGAACCACGACTCCACGGACTCTAGGGGAGGGTCGCGCCGATCGTGAGGCGGTGGACCGCGCCGAGGAACTCGCCCATGTCCCCGTAGCTGTAGTCGATCCCGAAGCGGGCGCCGCTGAGGTCCGCGTTGAGGCCGGCCCCCAGCGTGATCCCCTCGGTGTCGTAGTTCATCTTGTAGCCGGCCCGGAGCGCGATCAGTTCGGCGAAGGCGTACTCCGCCCCGAACTGCATCTGCTGGTCGTAGTCGTTGGGCTGGTGGAGGTCGTAGGCGACCGTCAGCCGGTTCTGCGCGTTCTGCTGCACGATCCCGTTCGGCCCCACGAGATCGCCCGACGCCCCGAGGCGGAACGTCAGCGGGGCCGCGAAGCGCTCCTCGACGAAGGCCACCTCGGGGCCGAAGTTCTGGACCGACATTGCGATGTCGAGCGAGCGGAACCCGGTCTCGTACTGAATCCCGAAGTCGAACAGGACCGCCCCGGCCGCTGTGTTCACGTCGCCGGCCGCCGGCCCGTCGTAGAGCGACTCGTAGGCGTACTTGGCCGTCACGCCTGTCGCGAACCGGTCGGTCAGGCGCCGGGCGTACGAGACGCCGGCCACGAACGCCGTCGGGCCGAACGTGCTGCCGGTCAGGCCGGGGTTGTACGTCCCGTCGGGGTTGAACCCGAGGTTCTCCGTCCGCGTCTCGGCGATGCTGCCGTAGTCGACGGCCTGGACCTGGAACCCGATCTGGCCGAGCCCTCTCACCGAGGTGGCGTACCCGGCCGACGAGAGGCGGGTGTCGACGAGGTACGGGATGTGGGTCGCCGTGACGGCGTGGCCGGTCGTGCTGGCGAGGCCGGCCGGGTTCCAGAACAGGGCCTCGGCCCCCTTCGCCAGCCCGACGTAGGCGTCGCCCATGGCCGTCGCGCGGGCCGTCGGCATCACCTTGAGGAACTGGAACGACGTCGTCCCCACCTTCTGAGCCGCCGCGGGCGGGGCCGCGACGAGGAGCGCCAGCGCGGCGATCGCCACGAGCCGGACAGGGTTTCGGGAGGCGATCATGACTCTAGCGGATGATGACGAACTTGCCTTGCGTCGACTCCCCGTCGGGCGTCGTCACGACGTAGAAGTAGACCCCCGAGGCGAGGCGCTGGTTGTTCCGCGTCTCCTGGAGGTAGGCCACCGAGTAGGTCGGGCTGTCGTGCTCGATCGTCTCGACGAGCTGGCCCGCAAACGAGTAGATCCGGATCGTGGCCTGGGCCGGGAGGCCGTAGAACCCCATCCGCAGCGACGACTCGCTCGCGCCCCCAAACCCCGACCCGACCACGAACGGGTTGGGCACCACATGGACGTCGCCGAGCTGGGCGACGGCCCCGAGCTGGGTCTCGAACGCGGTCACGTTCGTTCGGCCGCTCCGCCCCCCGTTCTCGTCGACCGAGACGACCGAGTAGTAGAACGTCTCGCCCACGACCGGCTCGGGGTCCGCGACGACGTAGTCGCCGGCCGGCACGAAGCTGTACGTGGCGCCGTCGTGGACGAACGCCGGGTCGCCGGCCTCGACCGTCGCGAGGGTCTCCCACGGCCCCGCCGGGTGCGTGCTCCGGGCCACCTCGTAGCGGGAGAAGGAGCCGGTGAGGCGCGGCGCGCTGAAGCCCTCGACCGCGGCCGACCAGTAGATCACGTTCTGGGCCTGGTCGTCGCTGGCCACGTTGAGCGCCGGCGCCGGGACCGGGATCGGGAGCCGGTAGACGCCCGCCTCGGGGTTCAGCTCGGGGCGGTTGTACGCGGGCGCGGCGAACTCCTCGCCGGTGTAGGCGAAGTAGGCCCGGTCGGCCACCTCGCGGACCGTCACCACGTCGGAGTTGACGTAGTCGGGAAGGTCGTACTCCGAGAGGTAGGCACTCCCGTGGCGCTTGATAACCGTCCCCTCGTCCGCACCCGGCCCGTAGGGGAAGATGCCCGGGAAGACCGGGTTGCCCCCGTAGCGGACAGTGTCGGCGTACGAGGCGAGAGGAAAGAACCCGCGGCTGCCGTCTTCGCCGCAGTCCTCACCGCACGACCCACCCCAGTCGACGACGTAGTTGTCCTGATCGGGGGTCGTCCGCTCGCCTGGCGGGAGGTAGGCCTGCTCCGGCCGGATGGCCCCGAAGCCGATCACCTCGGCCAGCGCGAACCGGGCGGTCTCGCCGATCTCGAGGTCGTACGGCCCGAAGACGGTGATCCGGCCGGTCGCCCACCGCGTCTGGCGGAAGTTGTAGCGCCCGGCACCCACCCAGTAGTCGAGGAAGTGCTGGTAGGCCGGGTCCTCGATGCCGCCCTCGGGCGGGATCACCGAGCCCTCGCGGAGCGGCGCGTTCTTGCGCGTGTCCACGCGGAGGTACTGCGTGAGCTTCGAGGCCCGGAGGTTGCTCGTCTCCTGGCGGACGAACCACGGCTGCTTGATCTTGACGCCGCCGCCATACTCCCCCGTCCACACGATCGCCGAGTCGCTCTGGGTGACGTCGACCAGCGTCCCGCTGTCGATCGTCGAGAGGTGCTCGGTGTCGAAGCGGAGCATCATGTAGCCCGGCGTGCCTGGGGCGTTGAGGCCGCCGCCGTTCTCGCCCGTCTCGGACCACTCGCGGTAGTAGACCGGGTCCGGCAGGCCCGTCTGGTGGTAGGTGTAGTTGAGGAACCGGAACGGGTCGAACCGGCCGCGCTGGTCGTTGTCCTGGTACTCGTCGTCGGTCCAGGCGCCGTAGGTCCGGAGGTTGCCGAAGAGGTTCGGCGCGAGCCCGTACGAGAACGCGATTGTGACGTCGGTGATGGGCTGGTCGGTGTCCGGGATCGTGTCGCCGTCGCGGTCGCCGGTGTACTCGAAGGCGTACTCGTAGACGATCAGGTCGTCGTAGTCGGGGTAGCTCCAGGCCCGGCTCGTCCGCGTGACCGTGATGCCGACCGGCGTGGCCCACGAGGCGACGATGATCTCCTCGGCCTCGTCGGGATCGTAGGCCGGGTTGAGCGTGCCGTCGTCGAGGACGGGGTAGTTCTCGGTCCGCGTGATCGTGAGCGGGAACGCCCACCGCCCAACGGTGATGTCCGGCTGCGAGGCCCCCACACCGCCGCTGAGCGCGTGGACGCGGTCGGTCGAGTCGGGGAGCTGGGCCGAGATGTAGACGCCGCCGCCGTTCGTGTAATGCTTGCCGTCGTAGTTGATGTCGTCGACGGTCACGCGGGAGTTGCCTGGCCACTCCATCATGGGCACCTCGGTGGCGTTGCCACCACCCCCTTGGTGGTAGGCCCGGCCGATCTCGCCGGTGTTGAAGACGGTCTCGTGGAGCATGCCCCGCGAGTGGATCTCGAACCGCCGCTGCGCCTCGGCCGGGAGCGCCGCGGCTACCCCGAGGAGGGCGACGAGGCCGGCGCGCATCGTGTGTCGGAGGGTCATCTTAAAGGTCGACTGCGAGGCCGAGGAAGAGCGAGCGGGGCGCGTTGTCGTAGATCCGGAAGACCTGGTTGGCCGGCTCGGGGAAGCTGTCGCCGAGGTAGAGCTCGAGCGCCTCGTCGGGGTCGTCGGTGAACCCGTCCGGCGTGAGGTCTGACGGGTTGACGGCGAAGTCGTAGGCCCGCAGGTTGCGGACGTCGCGGAAGACGCGGTTGTAGTCGTAGACCCGCTGGTTGAACAGGTTGACGACTTCGAGGAAGAGCGAGCCCTCGGCGCCCGACGCGAGTTGGAACGGGCGCGTCACCTTCAGGCTGGTCTCATACTCCATCGGCGCGCGGGCGTCGGCGACGAGAACCTCCTGGCCGGCAGCGAATGACGTGTAGGGCCGGCCCGAGCGGACGCGCGTCCGCACTGAGGCGGTCCAGCGCCCGAGCGGGCGGACGCCGGCCACCTCGGGGCCGAGGTCGCGCGGCGTCGAGGCGGAGAGCTGGGCGATCAGGTTGTGCGTCCGGTCGAAGTCGAGGAGGATGTCGTTGAGCCCGATCCCGACGCGCTGCTCGTCGATCGTCCCGTCGAGGCCGCGGATGAACTGGGGGGGCGCGTCCTCGGCGCTCGACGTTCTGCCGGTGGCGACCTCGTAGCGGTAGCGAACCGACCCGCGCACGAGCCCGCGCCGACGCTGAACCGAGACCCGGAAGCCGCGGATGTCGGCGTAGTCGCGGTTGATGTAGGTCTGGTACGGAATGTCGACGCCCTCGCTGAAGAAGGCGAGCTGGACGAGGTTGCGAACGTCCTTGTAGTAGCCCGAGAGGTCCATCGTGAACCCGAGCGGGAGCTGCTGCGCCACGCCGACCTCGTACATCCGTGTCTCCTCGGGCTTGAGCTGGGGGTTGCCGAGCTGGATGATGGCGAGGTCGTTCGACCGCTGGATCCGGCTCACGAGCGAGCGCTCGAACGGCGGCCGCTGGAGGAACGAGCCGTAGTTGAGGTGGAAGACGGTATTGACCGAGACCGGGAACGAGGCCCCGAGGCGGGGCTGGAGCCGGGCCACCCACGCGGTGTTGTCGACGAGCGCCAGGTCGGGGTCGCGCTCGGCGTTCTCGCCCACGGCCGGCTGCGTCGGGTCGAAGCCGGGGTTCGCGTACGGGTTGTACAGGTCCGAGAAGTAGTCCGTGTTGAGGTTGTAGGCGTCGAACCGGAGGCCGAGCCGGGCGATCAGGCCCTCGTACTCGATCTTGTCCTCGGCGAAAAGCCCGATCTCGAACGGGTACACGCTGAACGCCTCGTCCTGCGCGTCGGACGGGCTCGACAGGTTGAGCCGGTTGTCCACGTCGAGGTGGTAGAGCCGCCCCTGGACGCCGACCTTGACGAGGTGGTTGTTCGTGACCTGGTTGTTATACGTCGCGTCGAGGGCGTACGTCGAGGCCTGCTCGTTGCGGAAGTCGTTCTCGGTGTAGCCGACGCGGAACTGGTCCGGCGTGTTGAAGAAGCGCCACACGCCGAGGTCGCTGGTGTCCTCGCGGAAGCGGGCCGGATCGAGGATGGTCGCGCCCGTCTCGTAGTCGTTGCGGAGGACGCTCACCGAGACATCGGCGAAGCTGGACGGGTCGAGGACGACAGCCAACCGGGCTGAGGCGCCGAGCGTGGTCTCGTCGACCTGGGCGAATCCGCGCTCGCGGTCCCAGAGGTACTGCCAGAAGCTGCTCGTGAACTCGAACCCGCGGACCCGGTTGAAGGCGCCGGCGAGCTGCAACGAGGCGGCATCCGAGAGGGCAACGCGGGCGCTCCCGAGAAGCTGGCGCGTCCGCTCGGGCTCGTTCGTCGGGAGGGCGTACCACTCGTCGGAGAACCGCCCGCCGATGAAGACACGGACGCGGTCTGAGACCGGCCCGCCGACGGAGAGGTCGAACTGGGTGTCCCACACGTCGTCGTACTCCGTGTTCAGCTCCTCGCGGGCCTGCGCCCAGACGGCCTGCGCGATCTCAGCGGCCTGGAGGCTGTCCTGGGCTGTGTCGAGGCCGTAGGCGCTGCAGAAGCTGAGGCCGATCGAGCACGAGAAGAGACCCTCACCGCTGTCGCCGCCCCACTCCTCGACCGTGTCGAAGGCGAGGAGGTACGGGTTGTTGTCGAGGCTGAAGACACTCCCCCCGAAGTGCTTGTAGCCCGGCGCCCGGACGCGAAGGCTTCCCGACCCCTCCCAGCGGTCGAACCCGCCGGACTGGAGGGCCATGTTGATGACGCCACTCTGCGCGTTGCCGTACTGGGACGGGAACCCGCCTGTGATGACCTCGACCTCCTCGAGGGCGCTCGCGATCGGGTCGAACGCGCGGGCCCCAGTAAACGGGTTGACGATGTTGATCCCGTTGAGGAGATAGAGCTCCTCGCCAGTCCGCCCGCCTCGGAAGTGGCCGTCGGTCGCCTCGACCGTCAGACCGATCACGTCGGTGAGCGAGTAGACGCCGGGCGCCTCGGCAACCTCGCGGGGCCGGATGATCTCGCTCGACGCCGTGCGCTCGGGCTCGATGTCGGGCCGCTCGGCCGTCACCACCAGGTCTCCCTCGATCGCGAGGTCCTCGGCAAGGAGAACGAAGTCGACCTCGGTGGTCCGGTCGTTGTTGACCACGACGCCCTCCTGCACCACGGTCTGGAGGCCGACGAATGCCGCCCGGAGATCGTACGTCCCGGGCGTCACGGTGAGGATGTTGTAGACGCCGTCGACGTCGGTCGAGGCGCCCTGCGTCGTCCCCACGATGAGCACGTTGGCCCCCGGGATGGGGGCGCCGTCTGCGTCGACGATCGTGCCGGTCAGTTTTCCGGTCTGAGCGTGGGCTCCGCTGGCGAGCGCGATGGCGAGAGCACCGAGCCAGAGTCGTTGCATGGAGGAGAGGGAAGCGCTTCCGATCCCCGAACGTACCTGTAACATGTCATACAAGTCAAGACAATGCCTTCAACCATGATAGGAGGAGGACCCGGGCGCACGCGGGTCAAGTAGCGAATCTCGTGGGTTGGCGAAAAGGGGCATGGAGGGGCTCCATGTCGAGGTAGCGGCGCTGGCACCCGTCCTCGGAGACTCGCAGCAGCACAGCCGATGCCAGCGTCTCCCCGCTCTGCCCGCTCGGGAATACACCCACGACGCGCGTGCGACGCTTGACCTCCCGCATGACCCGCCCGACGAGTCTCTGAAGCACCTCGCGCGAGCCCGTGATGGCTTCGACCTCGTGCGGGTGGAGGACCGGACGGCCTGGTTCGACGGGCTCACCTACCACCTCGTGGACCCGGATACGCTGCAGATCTGGGTGGCCCTTCGCGAGGGCGGCGCGGTCATCGAGGCGAGCCTCACCCTCCGCCGCCAGCCGGTCCGGCTCCGACCGTCCGAACAGCCCCGAGGCGGACCTGACGAGTGTGCGGACGTGCCCAGCAATGTGCGTCGGGGCTCGTCGACAGGTCGTAGGACGTGCCCAACGCCCCCGACACCAAGTTCCGCATTGCCTCGACGACGAAGCAGTTCACGGCGGCGCTCGTCCACCGCCTCGCCGAGGCGGGCCGGATCGATCTCGACGCTCCGATCTCGACCGTCCTCCCCGACTACCCGACGCCGCAGGGGACGCGCATCCCCCCACGTACCTCCTCAACCAGGACGTCGCCCAGGCCTCTGGCGCGACGACGCGTCGGTCCCAGAGCCGGGTCGGCCGATGAGCCGAGCGTCCGTACTTCCCCGATGAGCGCTGGTCGCGATGCGAGGGCCAGCGCTTTCTCGTGAGCGATGGCCTCTGGCGCGGTTGAGACCCGCTGGCGTCTGGCACACCGCCAGCGGGGGGACCTGGCGACCGCGAGGGGTCAGGGAGCGGTGGTGAGGGTCCCGTTGGCATCGAGCACCGGCCGGAGGACGGACACGATCTGCTCCACGATCTGGTCGCCACTGCCGAGGCCACCGCCGTTGGACATCAACGCAACGACGAGGTCTTCCTCGGGGAAGAGCACCACGATGCACGACGCCCCCGCCTGCCCACCGGGATGCCCCAGCGAGCCGGGAAACCGACCGATCAGGTCGACCCCGTGACCGTAGCCGGACGGGATCTCTTCCCCATTCGGGCCGACAGGCTCGCGGCTCATGACCGCGATGGTCGCCTCCGTCACGAGATTGCCCGCGTCGAAGGCCATCGCGAAGCGGACGAGGTCCTCCGCCGTCGAGAGGTGGCCGCCAGCGGGCAGGTTCTCGCTCACGTCGCGAAGGGCTGCCCGGCGCACGTCGTTCAGACCTGCCATGTCGTAGCCTGTGGCCCGGTTCGGGATGAGGGCCTGCACGTCGTCCGGAACCGTCGCGTCCATGCCGACGCGGTCGAAGACCTCCTCCTGGAGGACCGCGCTGTAGGGCTTCTCGGCCGCTCCGGCAAGGACGCACCCGAGGACGCGGTAGCCGAACGAGGAGTAGGCGTAGCCCCGCCCGGGCGTGTACAGCAGAGGGTCGTCGGCGAACACCGCCAGCGGGGCGACGACATCCGTGTAGCGGGTGACGCTGCTCGCGATCGCGCGGTCGCGGCGGGTCTCAATGGCGCGGCGCTCGGCATCCGTCGTGGCAGCCGCCAGAAGGTCGTCGTAGTCCTCGTAGTGGCGGATGCCGGATGTGTGCGAGAGCAGTTGGCGCGCCGTGATGGGCGCGCCTTTTTCTGGGTAGGCCGGGCAGTAGGTCTGGATGGGCGCGTCCAGGTCGAGCGCGCCGCGCTCGGCCAGCCGCATCACGGCGGTGCCCGTGAACCATTTGGACACCGAGGCGGTGCGGTAGCGCGTGGCGGGCGTCGCCGGGACCGTGTTCTCCACGTCCGCGAAGCCGTAGGCACGCGACAGAGCCACCGATCCGCGGTGCCCGATGGCGACCTGGATGGACGGCAGGCCCGTGAGCTCCAGGGTGCCCGTGATGATCTGGTCCACCTGCGACGGCCAGGCGTCCTGGGCGTGCGCGAGCGGGGCGGCGGTCGCGAGCGCGACAAGAGCGATGGTGAGGGAGCGGAGACGCATGGGAAGCCAGGAAGGGGTTACAGGAGAATGAGCCTCTGGCGGACGGCCTCGACGCGCGTGCGCCCGACAGGCACCTCGTCGCCAGAGGCCAGGACGGCGTGGTAACGGCTGCCTTCGCTGGCTCGAAGCCGGACGACCTCGTCCATGCGGACGAGGTACGAGCGGTGGACGCGCTCGAAGGTGGCGGGCAGCACCGCCAGCAGGCGGTCGAGCGACTTGCTGTGGAGCCGGATAGAGTTGTCCCGCAAGACGAGCTCCGAGTAGGTGCCCGCCGCGCGGACGTAGGCCACGTCGGCCACGCGCACGAGGTCGATGCACCCGGCGGAGCGGATGGCGAGCGAGGCGGCGGGGTGCTCGGCGCGAGCGCCGCGCAGGCGGTCGAGCGTGGTGCGCAGGCGCTCCGCGCCGAAGGGCTTGCCTACGAAGTCCAGCACGCCAAGGTCGAAGGCCTCGATGGCGCGCTCGGTGTGAGCCGACACCACGACGGTGTGAAACGGGCTCGCGGTCGAGGTCGCCAGCAGGTCGAAGCCGTCGAAGCCGTTCAGGTTGAGGTCCAGGAAGAGGACATCGATGTCGCGGCGGGTCAGGAGCGTCTCGGCCTCGTCCAGCGACGGGCAGGTCTCGATGGAGGCGATCTCGTCGCCCGCAGCCTCGCGGAGCAGCCGCTCCAGGCGCCGGGCGATCACGACCTCGTCTTCGACGATCAGCATGCGCATCCGCTCAGGGGCAGGTCGATGTTGGTCACCCAGGCGTCGCCAGAGGCCTGGGAGCGGACCGACCAGGGACCGTCCACACTCTCCTCCAGCCGGGCGCGCACGTAGCGGAGGCCGCTGCCCTCGCGTGAGGTCTCGCGCGCGGCTCCCGCCAGAGGCGCCCGCAGCGTGAGGCGCCGCCGCCCCTCGCGCCGCGTCTCGCGGAGCGTCAGTTGGACGCGGCCCGGCGGGTAGGCATTGTGCGTGACGGCGTTCTCGACGAGCGTGTGGAGCACCGCGGGCGGAATCGGGCCGTCGGGGTCCACGCCGCTGGCGTCGAGGTCGAAGCGCACGTCGCGGCGGTAGCCCATCACGTCGAGGTGCGTGCGGCAGAGCGCCAGCTCGCGGGCCATCGGGATGAGCGGCTCGCCGGAGACCTCGGAGAGCGCTCGCAGCTCGGCTGCCAGGGCTTCCAGCGCGCGGACACCCACCGCGGGGTCGGTCTCGATCCACTCGGCCACCGACGTGAGCGAGTTCATCAGGAAGTGCGGCTGGAGGTGCTTCTTGAGCAGCTCGGCCTCCAGGCGGACCGCCTCGGCACGAGCGGTCTCGAAGCGGCGCCGCGCGTCGCGCGTCTGCAGCCCGAGCGACACCAAGAGCCCCGCCAGCAGGACGCCGAAGGCTGGAAAGAACGTCGTGTCCATGAACTCGTCGCCGGTCGCCAGCAGGACGGCCGCGCACACGCCGACGCCGAAGAGAGCCGCCCCAGATCCCGGGAGCCGCTTGAGGACCGCCCGGAGCGTGAGCCCGAGTGACACCAGCAGCGAAACCGCGAACAGTCGATACGCCTCGGGGTCATGCTCGGCCGGGAGCGCGAGAAGAACCGCGAGAGCCGCCGCGAGCCCCCCCAGTACCCAGGGCCCTCGCGGCTGGCGGAACTGGACCACAAACGTCGCCGCGAGCAGCATTCCTACCGCGACCGTCAGCCCGCTCACGATCCGCAGGCGGACGAGGTGGAGGTCGTAGTCGTACCCGACGAGCCACCGCCAGCTCTCGGCGACGAGCAGCGCGGCGACGGCCAGGCAGAGGAGCGACGTCAGGAGATATTCGCGGCGGCGGCGGTCGGCGACGAACAGCGCGCCGTAGTAGAGCCCGACCAGCAGGAAGCCGCCCAGAAACACGAAGGGCAGCCAGAACTCGCGGGCAGGGTCCAGCAGCAACTCGCGCAGGCTGCCCACCCGGACGGTCATCAGGTACACACCGTGCAGGTCCGCTGGCCGCCGGAACGTCGACATGCGGATCGCGAGGACATGGACCCCTGGCGTCGCGAGCGAGTCCGGCACCGTCAGGATGAGATCGACAGGACCCGGCTGCTCGCTCGCTACATCGGTTCCGACCTGCCCCGCTGCACCGATCAGGACGCCGTCCCAGTACACCTCGCGAGCGGCGACGGCCGACGCGATCAGGCCTGTGGCCCCGGACGGGTCGAGGTCTACGCTGAACCGGAACCACGCCACGCCCGGCTCCTGGAACTCGCTGAAGCCGGTCTCGATGGCGCCTGACATCTGATCCCAGTCGCGGTCGTCCCAGTCAGGGTCGGCCCAGCGGAGGTCGTCGCCGGAGCGGATGCGGGCGTCGTCGTAGTCGACACCCGTGACGTGGGCGCGAACCTCCGCTAGTCCGGTGAGGACCGAGAGGGATAGCAGGACCAGGGCGGCGGCGAGTTGCACGGAGAGGCGGGAAACAGGCTCATCCTACGGCGCTGTCCTCGCGCGAAACAGACCCGGTGCGAGACGTTCGGCGAACGCATGAGCCGTTGGCACATCACGCGAGGAGAACAGCCTCTTGCGTCCGTTGATTCGGCCGACGCTCCCCTGTGACCCTATGACTCGTCTTCCTTCTCACCGCCGGCGGATGCAGCGCGCCGGGTGTGCCTCCGCCAGAGGCCGCTTCCTCCTGGTTGATGGGCGCGCTGAGCAACTGCCAGCAGGGCCGGTGGTGTGCGCCCGGGCGCGCCGGGTGTGCGCGAGCGCCCGCTCAACACGCCAAAACTGGCAGCGTCAGCCGTCAGCCGGGTTGGCATAGCCGTTGGGATGGGTCGGGTGTTCCAACACTCCACGTTGCCATGCTGACCACCTCCCGCACCCTCCGCACCCGCGCCTCCGTCCGCGTCCGCGGAACCACCCTGTACGGCACACGCTCGGCTCCTGCCCCGCGCCGCGCCTTCGGCTCGTGGAAGGTCTCCAGCACCCGCGAAATGCCGACCCGCTCGGTCCGGTAGCTCCGGCACGCAAGCGCCGCACCTCGTCGGCCGGATTCGTCCGTCGTGATGGCAATCCAGATCGGGAGGTCCCGTCGCGGCCGCAACGTCGCTCCCCGAACCGGCCTCTGGCGAGACGCCAGAGGCCGACAGATGTCTTCCCCCGCCGGTGCCTCCAGCCTTTGCTCCTTCGATGTCTCTGCTTCGCCGTTTCTGCCTCGTCGTCCTGTGCGTTCTCGCAGCCCTGTCCGTCCAGGCCCAGCCGGCCCCTGATGATTTCCCAGATCGTGCGCACGCCCTCCTCACCGCGTACCACAGCGCGGGTCTCCTGAGCGGAACCGTCCTGGTGGCCGAGGGCGATCGCGTCCTGTACGAGGGCGGGTTCGGGCTCGCCGACCGGTCGTGGGACGTCCCGAATGCCCCCGACACCAAGTTCCGCATCGCCTCGACGACGAAGCAGTTCACGGCGGCGCTCGTCCACCGCCTCGCCGAGGAGGGACGGATCGATCTCGACGCTCCGATCTCGACTGTCCTCCCCGACTACCCCGCGCCGCAGGGGACGCGCATCACCCCCACGCATCTCCTCAACCAGACCGCTGGGATCCCCAACTACACGAGCCTTCCGGAGTGGGAGAGCCTCATGCGCGACCCCGTCGAGCCGGCGGCGTTCCTCGACACGTTTGCGGGGCTCCCGCTGGATTTCGAGCCGGGGAGCCGGTTCCAGTACAGCAACTCCAACTACTTCGTCCTGGGTGTGCTGGTGGAGGCGGTGACGGGGCAGACCTACGCCGAGGCCCTTCGGGAGCACCTCCTGGCACCGCTCGGCCTCGACGACACCGCGGCCGACGTGATGACCCGCATCGTCCCGAACAAGGCCAGAGGGTACGCGCGGACGACGGCCGGCTACGTCCCCGAGCGGCACATCGACACCAGCCTCCCCTACGCGGCCGGGATGCTCTACTCGACCGTGCGCGACCTCCACCGCTGGAAGCGCGCCCTCCACGCCGCCGCCCCGTTCCAGTCTGCCGAGACGCTCGAGCGGATGCTCACGCCGTCGGGTGGGGGATCGTACGGCTACGCGCACGGCCTCGGGGTCAACCGCCGGGCGTTCGGCCCGGACACGCTCCTGTCGGTCGGGCACGGCGGGCACATCGAGGGCTTCAACTCCGACGACGTCTACCTCCCCGAGCGGGAGTGGACGGTGATCGTGCTCGACAACACCGACGGGCCGGTCGGGCGCGTCGGGCAGGACCTCGTCCACCTGCTGCTCGGCCACGAGGTGGAGATGCCCAGGCGACCGATCTCCGACACCGTGGCGGCGCTCCTCGCCTCGGAGGGCGTCGAGGCGGCGGCGGCCGCGTACCGCGCCCTGCGCGACCGCTCGGACCCGGCGCACGACTTCGGCGAGGCGCAGCTCGACGGCCTCGGCCTGGCCTACCTCCAGGCCGGGTGGGCCGAGATCGCCGTGCAGCTCTTCGCGCTCAACGCGGAGACCTACCCCGAGTCGGCGACGGCGCACCACCGCCTCGGGGACGCCTCCACCGAGGCGGGAGACCCGGAGGGCGCCATTGCGAGCTACCGGCGCGTGCTCGCGCTCGACCCGGAGCGCGCGAGCGCGCGGAACGCCCTGCGCCGCCTCGGGGCAGAGTAGCGGCGGGCGGTCCGCCTCGGGGCGCCGAGAAGCTGTTTGGTGACAGGGCGCAATCCGAGGCCGAGCGAGGCGGACCGCCGCACGGAGCGCGAAGCAGGCGACGCCTGAGCGTCGTCGATGGAGCGCGACACGGCGGAGGGCCGCCACAGCCGGCCGCAGGTCGCGATTCCCTGTTCGCCAAACAGCTTCTGATCTGGACTTTGGCCCTTCGGCTAGACCCCAATATCGCCTCCTGCGGTGTGGAAACGGGCAACGAAGTATTTCCAAGGTCTGGGTTCTGACCCCGACATGGGAAAAAGACAAGCGTCATCCGACCAAGCTGGGAGCAATCGCAGGTCGGTCTGATCGAAAAGGCCAAAGTCGAGCTGATACCTCCGAGGCGGGCTACTGCGTCGTCACGTCGATCAGGTACGGCACGAGGCGGTCGCCCTCCGGAGTGCGGAAGCCGGAGCCGACCGTCATCTGGTGGCGCTGGCTCGGCGCGAGGTCGACCTCGATCGTCAGCCGCGTTCCGTCGTCGGAGAGGCCCACGAACTCGGCGATGCGGAGCACGTGGTCCTCGCCGAGTGGGCCGTAGTCGAAGCTTCGGAAGGCCGGGTCCATCGGGCGCGAGAACACGAGCGTCAGCGTCCGGCGGCCCGGCGCCACCTCGGAGCCGTCGAGCCCCTCGACGCGGACGACCCGCGGCGCCTCGGCGCGAAGCTCCGAGACCGGGCGCGCGAAGAAGCCCGACGCCTCGACGAGGCGGTCGATCGCCTCGGGGTCGGTGTGGTCCACCTCGATAAGGTCGGCGATGGCCTGCGTCTTGTCGCGGGCCTGCGCGTGGTAGCCCTCCGCGATGGCGTAGCCCACGCCGTAGCCGAGGTCCCGCATCTCGAACGCGTTCGGCTGGTTGCTCCACATCCAGAAGCCCACGAACGAGCCGAACATGTCGCGCTCGAAGGCCTCGCGGACGCGGTCCTCGTTCTCGCGGACGTAGGCGACGGCCGGCGCCGGGGTGCCGCCCGTCGCGAGGGCCGCCACAAACTCGGCGACGCCCTCCTGGACGGCCATCGTGAGCAGGTCGCTCCCGAACGGCCCCTGCTGCGTGTGGACGTACTCGTGGACGTTCAGGAACGCGATGCCCGCCGCGGGGTCGGTCGCGAAGTAGGCCGGGAGGTTGCTGAACGTCTCGGGGAACTCGTCGGTCGGCACGTCGGGGCCGGCGAAGGCCAGCTCGGAGCCGATGAACACGACGTCGTCGAGCGTCATGCCAGGCGTCCGCAGCCCGCCGACGGTGAAGTAGACCCGCGCCGGCCGGAGGGCGGGGTAGAGCGCGCGCAGCCCCTCGATGCCGTCGGCGATCCCCGAGGCGGCCTCGCGCGCACGCGCCATCCGGGGGCGCATTGCGGCCCAGAACCGCGGGTAGCTGCGGAGCGCGTGGACGTACTCCGAGGCGGTGTACCCGCGCCGCGCGATCATGGCCTCGAGGCCCGGCGTGCCGCGGTCGAGGTAGAGGGTCTGGAAGAGCTGGACCCGCTCGGCGCTGTCGGCGACCGCCTCGATGGCGTCGGCCGCCTCCCAGAAGCGGTCGATGTCGTCGGTGACGACGGCGCGCTGGGTCGGTGGCTCTGAGGTGGACGCGCACGCGGCGAACACGAGGAGCATGGGGAGAAGAGCGTTCAGCACAAGGCGCATGGCCACAAGAGGGGCGTTGTAGATTTTTTACTACAATCGTAGTAATTAGAATACGGTGATCGTCGGAGCCCGTCAACAGAGCTGTCCTGCCGGGGACGTGGCGCACGCCTCCACCCGTGGAGGCCAGCGGGAGGGCATCGCCACGGGGCAGGCGGCGGAGGCGAGCATCAGCAGCGGGCCGGTACGACGGACAGGCATGCGGGCAGTGGACCGGCGCGGAGAAGGCTCACCGGCGAGGGTACGTCCATACCGACGCTACCTGAGTGCGTTGCCGCACAGCGCAAATCTGTGAGGCGCCCCGTGTCGAGGCCCGTGATGGCCGTCTACCGCTCGCGCACACCGCACTCCGCATCGCAGAAGGCGGCCACCAGGCGGTCCAGGACGCCGTGGAACTCCTCCCACGACACGCTGATCTGCTCGTATTCCTCCATCGAGCCGAACGGCTGCGGCAGCGTCTTGTGCGACACGACGAGGTCGAGTGCAGGCAGGACGGTGATGTACTGACCGTAGGCGCCCCGGGCCGATTAGGCCCCCTCGTACGGCCCCACCGCCTCGGGGCCATCCCATACCCACCACATGGCTCCGTACCCGAAGATCTCGTCACGGAGGTCGGCCGGGTTCATCTCCCCCAAGGGCGTAATGGTCGAGACGATGCGCCGCGCCCAGTCGCCCGGGAGGACCTGTGCGTCGTCCCAGCGGCCCTCCCGCAGCATGAGCAGCCCCAGCCGGGCCATGTCGCGCCCCGAGATGTACATGTGGTAGGACGGGTATCTGGACCGGGTGAGGTCGCCCCCCTTCTCGTGGATCTCTCGGTTCCAGTCCTGGAATCCGAGCGGCTCGGCGAGGTCCTGCTCCAGGGCGTCGAAGATGTCGAGGCCGGTCTCCAACTCGAACGCCGTGCCTGCGGCGTTGAAGTCCCAGTTGCTGTAGAGGAAATAGGTCCCCGGAGGCTGCGACCCCCGAGGCGGGGCATTGTCGAGGTTGTCGCCGGGGTTCGAGGCCGGGTGGTAGACGCCGGAGCGCGCCGTGATGAGGTGCTCGATGGTCGCCTGCTGCTCCGCGTCGGTGAGGTTCTGGACGTCGTCCATGTCCATCTCGGCGAGCGTGCGGTCGAGGTCGATGGTCCCATCGTCCACGTACGGGCCGTACAGCATCGCGAGGACGCTCTTCCGCACCGAGGCGACGTAAAACAGCCCCGCGTTGTCTCCGAACTCGTGCACCACGCGGCCGCCCCGGACCACCATCATGGAAAAGCTGCTCAGCGAGTCCAGGTGGACATCGACCGCCTCAAGCTGGGCGGAGTCAAAGCCTCCGGCCTCCGGTGTCTCCCAGCGCTCCCACGCCTCGGTGGGGTACGTCGTCTGCGTCGACGCTCGGGGGCTCTGGGGCGTTTGTGCGGTCCCACATGCGGCCGTCAGCGCCAGCAGAAGGGTGAGCACCGAGAGAGGCTTGGTCATGGAGACAGACATCGAGGTGGAACCGGAGCAGAGGCGTCAGCCCAGCCAGTAGCTCAGCTTAACGAGGAAGACGTTCGTCACCGGATCGGTGAGGACACCGCGTACGTCGCGGCGGACCTCGAAGCGGCCGTCCGCCTCGACGCCGTCGCGCTGCTGCTGCCAGACGAGGAAGAGCGTCGAGCCCGGGCGGTACTCCCACCGGAGGACCGCGTTGCCACGCAGCGAGCGGACCGTGAAGTCGGGCTGGACCGTGACCGGCGCGCCGCCGTCGCCTGCGTCGAGCGTCGTGGAGCCATCCGCATTCGCCGTCGCCGTCCCGAAATCGACTCCGTAGGTCGGGAAGCGAAAGGCGCCGGGCGCGTCGAGCGCGCTGAAGGAGGTGTACTGGCCACGCGAGAGGAACGGCCGGGCGAAGAGCTGAAGTGTGAGCGTGGGCGTGAACGTCCAGTCGAGGCGGGTCTCGAGCACGAGCGTCGTCTGGTCGATGTCGCCGAAGACGGTGCGCCGCCCGAACGTGCCCACCGCCTCGGGGTCGTCGACGGCGGTCACGAACTGGCGGGGGTCGCGGTAGAGCTGGACGCCCGGCACGACCGAGACGGAGACGGCCGACGAGGGCTGCGCCGAGATCCCGACGTCCGCCGAGACCCCGAGGCGGCCCAGCTCGTTGCCGAAGGCGCCTGCCGACGCCTCGACCACGACGGGCTTGCGCGAGTCCGACTCGACGTTCACGAAAAGCGCCCCGCCGGCGTCGCGCTCCACCATCGGGCCTCCCCGCGTGAGCCGGTCCTCGCCGAACCGGGAGACCACGTCGCCGCTCAGGCCCACCGACCAGAAGTTGCGGAGCACGCCGAAGGCGTTCCACGCGAGAAGCGTCCCGATCCGGTCGCCGCCGAGGTTCCACGCCGCCCCGCCGGACGCGGTCGCCTGCCACTGCTGGAACGGCCCCTGCGCGGTCGTCTGGCGGTACTCGATCTGCCCGTCGAGGTGGGCGTAGTCGGCGCGGGGCTGGAAGCCGAGGGCGTTCGCGTCGAAGCCCGGCGAGGTGACGCCGGCGTGGAGGGCGCCCAGCCAGCGGTCGCCGTCGGTCTTGATGAGGTTGGCCTCGGCCGCCCATCCGGTGAGGGCCGTCCGCGACGAGTCGACCCCGAGGTGGTCGGCGTCGGGGCGCTGGAAGAGGCGCGGGAAGGCCGTCTGCTCGCGCAGGATGGCGTCCTCGGTCCCGGTGAGGGCGCTGCCGGCGACCTGCCCGGTGAGGAGCCAGTCGGCCCCGAGGTCGTGCTCGACGTCGAGGCCGGCGACGGTGGCGGTCGTGGGCAGGAGCGCCGCGAGATCCGGGTCGCCGGTGTCGCGGACCACCGACGTGACGAGGCCCCCCACGATCGTCCGACCGAACGTGCCGCGCGAGCGCGCGACGAGGTAGTTCGAGAGCGGCTCGACGGTCGCGCGGTCGTCGGCCACCGGCGCGCCGGCGGCGTCGAAGGCGCGGAAGCGCCCGGTCTCGGCACGCGTCGTCGCGTTCAGCAGCCCGACCGAGAACCGCCCGACCTGCCCCGAGA
>JBCCQJ010000002.1:0-58982 GCA_039024395.1 Bacteroidota bacterium
GAGCGCCAGGGGGCCGAGTTCCGCGGAGCCTCAGCGAATCCAGCGTGATCGTTTCATTCTCGCGGACCAGCAACCCTGACGTGTCAGGAGGGCGCGGGTTGACGATCAACGTTGTGCCATCACCAGAGACCCCACTGGGACGTCCAGAAAATGCATCCCCGACGGTGAGGCTTCCGTCGGTGTCCCACACCAGAGAGTCCCAGAGGCTTCCAAAAGAGGTCTGCCGTGTGCCGAACACGCGCCCCTGATCGTCCACGCCGAGGATCGTGGTGGTGCTGCCGTCGAGGAAATAGCCCTCCAACTCGGTGACGGTGCCATCCTCCCAGCGCCACGCGAAGTCGTTCTCGAACTCGAGATGCACGCCTGCGAGCACGGACCCGTCACGGGATGCCGCCAGCATCTCGGTCCGCCATGTCTGAGGAAGCCCTTCGACAAAGGTCATCGCGCCGCCGACGCCGTCCCATCGCACAACGCCGCCGGTTCCCGTCGCTCCCCCGATGAGTCGAGGCGCCGGGACCGCATTCCCATAGATCACGTCGGCATTCTCCGACACGTACATCACCCACGTTCCGACTTGGTGGGACGTGTTCTCCGGGACATACGCGCTTGGCAGGCTCAGGCGGTGAACCTGCCCGTCCACCCACACGGCAGGGTAGTGCTGGTAGTAGCGGAGGGGATTGGGAGCAAAGTCTACCTCGGTGTAGACGGTAGACACGCCGCCGATCGCAGAGCCGTCGGGCGCGATGACGGTCGCCTGGAACGGCGCGGCGATGGTCTCGACCGTCGCCGTCTGGGCCGTGGTCGCGAGAGGAAGGAACAGGAGGCCGAGCAGGAGGATGCGCATGACGTTCGGTAGGCAGGCACCGTTCTCTCGCGAGAACGCACCGCCGAGGATCACCGACCCGATCCCCGCCTCGGGGCCGGAACACGCTCGGTGCTCTACTTTCAAGGACATACACCCGGTCGATGGCTCCCGACACGCCCACCACGCGCCTCATCGCCGCCGCCCGCGAGGGCGACCGCGGCGCGCTCGACGTGCTCTTGCCGCGCGTCTACGACGAGCTGCGGCAGATCGCCCACGCCCGGCTCCGCCGGCGGCGCCCCGGCGAGACGCTCAATACGACCGCCGTCGTCCACGAGGCGTACCTCAAGCTGACCGCCGGCGAGACGCCGCCGTTCGAGGACCGCGCGCACTTCTTCGCCCTGGCCGCGCGCGCGATGCGGTTCGTGCTCGTCGGCTACGCGCGCGACCGGACGGCCCAGAAGCGCGGCGGTGCGTCGCGCGACCTCCCGTTGGACGAGGCCCTGGCCGTCGCCGCCGACGGCGAGGCCGACGCCCACGACCTGCTCGCCCTCGACGCCGCGCTCGACCGCCTCGGGGCGCGGAGCGCGCGGCTGGCCGAGACCGTCGAGCTGCGCTTCTTCGGCGGCCTCACGCACGACGAGATCGCGGAGGCGACCGGCCGCTCGGCGCCGACCGTCAAGCGCGACTGGCGCCGCGCCCGCGCCTACCTCTACCAGCTCATGTCCGACCCCGAGGCGGACGGTGATCCGCCGCCGCCCGATTCTGCGAGTGATGGGTGACCGCCTTCCCGACATGCCGCTCCTCCCGCCCGACCGCTGGACCGAGGCCGACGCCCTCTTCGACGCGGCGCTGCAGCGCCCGGCCGACGAGCGGACCGCCTGGCTGCGCGCCACCTGCGGCGACGACCCCGCCCTCTATCACGCCGTCACCGCCCTCCTCGACGCCGACACCGAGGCGGAGGCCGCCCTGGGCGAGAGCGCCACCGTCTTCGCCGCGGGCCTCCTCGACGCCGTCGAGCGCGACGCCGAGGTGGGCCTGCCGGCCGGCACGCGCGTGGGCGCCTACGAGGTCGTCGACGAGCTGGGGCGCGGCGGCATGGGCGCCGTCTACCGCGCCGCCCGCGCCGACGGCACGTTCGAGAAGGAGGTCGCCCTGAAGCTGGTCAAACGGGGCATGGACACCGACGAGGTGCTCCGCCGCTTCCGCGCCGAGCGCCAGATCCTGGCCGGCCTCGACCACCCCAACGTGGCCCGCCTCCTCGACGCTGGCGCCCACGACGACGGCCGCCCGTTCCTGGTGATGGAGCGGGTCGAGGGCGAGCCGATCACGGCCTACGCCGACGCCCGCCGCCTCGGCGTGGAGGCGCGCCTCGATCTGTTCGAGCAGGTCGTCGAGGCGGTCGCCTACGCCAACCGCCGGCTGGTCGTCCACCGCGACCTCAAGCCGTCCAATGTCCTCGTCGCCGTCGGCGACTCGGGGGATGGGGCCAGCGGGAAGCGGGAAGGGGGAGATGCCCCTTCGCCCGTGCCCCTTCCCGCGTCCCCCACCGTCAAGCTCCTCGACTTCGGGATCGCGCGGCTGCTCGACCCCGAGGCGGACGCGCTCACGCGGCCCGAGATGCGCGTCCTCACGCCCGAGTACGCGGCGCCGGAGCAGGTTCGGGGCGAGGCCCTCACGACGGCGGCCGACGTGTACGCCCTCGGCGTGGTCCTCTATGAGCTGCTCGTCGGCGCGCGGCCTGGCGGTCCCGACCCCGCCACGCCCAGCGCCGCCGTCACCGAGGCGGCCGCCTCGGCGCGCGGTACGACGGCCGACCGCCTCGCGCGGACGCTCCGCGGCGACCTCGACACGCTCACCCTCGCGGCGCTCCGCGCCGACCCCGAGCGGCGCTACGCCTCCGCCGACGCGCTCCTCGACGACCTCCGCCGGTACCGTCGGCAGCTCCCGCTCCGCGCTCGGCCCGAGTCGGCGACGTACCGGATGGGACGGTTCGTGGCGCGGCACCGCCTCGGGGTAGGACTGGGCGCGGCGGCCCTGGCGCTCCTCCTCGGGGGCAGCGCGTTCACCTCGGCCCGCGTGTCGGCCGAGCGCGACGCGGCCCGTGCCGAGCGCGACCGCGCCGAGGCGACGGCGGCGTTCGTGACCGGCCTCTTCGACGCCGCCGACCCGTTCGTGGCGCCCACCGAGCGGCCCGACACCCTCCGCGCCCGCGACCTCCTCCTGCGCGGCGCCGGCCGCGCCCAGGCGGCTCTCGGCGACCAGCCCGCGACCCGCGCCGACGTGCTGACGACCGTCGGCGAGGCGCTCATCGCCCTCGGCCTCTACACCGAGGCGGACTCCGTCCTCGGACGCGCCGTGGCCGCCGCCCGCGAGGCCGGCACCGCCGGGTCTGTCGCGTATGCGCTGACGGCCCAGGGCCGCGCCCGCTCGTGGGGCGACGCGCCGGCCGAGGCGGTGGCCTCCCTCCGCGAAGCCCTCGCCGAGGCCGACGCCCCCGAGGCGGCGGCCTCCGCCCGTTTCCACCTCGGGGCCGCCCTCCGACGCGCGGGCGAGCTGGACGAGGCGGCGACGGTGCTCGCCGCCGCCCGCGCCGACGACCGCGAGCCGCTCGACGCCGCCTCGGTGCGGATCGAACTGGGCCGCGTGGAGCAGGACCGCGGCCGACCGGCCGACGCCGAGCCCCTGTTTCGCGAGGCGCTGACCCTCCAGCAGGCCGCGCTCCCGGCCGACCACCCAACCCTCGCCGAGGCGCACGAGATGGTCGGCGCGGCGCTGCAGGATCAGGGCCGCCTCGACGAGGCCGAGCCGTCGTTCCAGGAGGCGTACCGGGTCCGGCAGGCGGCTCTGGGTGACGACCACGCCCAGACCCAGAGCGCGCGCTACAACCTCGCCGCGCTCCACCGCGACATGGGGCGCTTCGACGAGGCCGTGCGGACGTTCCGCGCCCTTACCGTGTGGGACCGCGAGCACCTCGGGCCCGACCATCCGTACGTCGGCTACAACCTGCTCCAGTTGGGCATCACGCACGGCCGTGCCGAGCAGCCCGACTCGGCCATTGCCGCCTACCGCGACGCCCTCGACGTGCTCCAGCGGACGCTCCCCGAGAGCCACCCCGCCGTCTCCGAGGCGATGGGCGGGATCGGCTACGAGATGACGCGGTCGGGCCGGGCGCGCGAGGGCGAGCCGATGCTCCGCCGCGTCCTCGAGATCCGCCGCGAGGCTCTCGGCGCCGACTCGTGGCGCACGGGCGTCTCGGAGAGCACGCTCGGCGAGTGCCTGCTGCGGCAGGGCCGCACGGACGAGGCCGAGCGCCACCTCGTGGCCGGCTACGAGACGATCCGCGCCGCCTCGGGGCCGGAGAGCGCTGCGCTGCGCCGCCTCGTGGAGCTGTACGAGACGACGGGCCGCGACACCGAGGCGGCGCCCTACCGCGAACGCCTCGCCGAGATCGAGCGCGCCTAGAGTCAGTGGGGCAGTGGTTCAGTGCGCCAGTGGGTCAGAGATGCCCTTTTCTCGAACGCTGTGACGCGTTCCAGCGAGATGCGTGCACCGCACCTCAGCGCGAGTTCCTCTAGAGCGCCCTTCGGGTCGCTCTGAGGAAGGGAGGAACTGGAGGAGCGCGCTTCGCGCGCGGAGGAACAGAGGAACGGCCGCTGGCAGGCGTTGCGAGCGAGTCGCAGCCCCCCGTAGTCGCAGCCCCCCGTACCTGCGACCTGCTCTGGGCGGTGGGGAGGGGCGCCACGCTGCGGCCGTGCCCGGGCAACGCGACGATGGTGTTTTGACCGGCCCTGATCCGCCCCGAGGCGGGCGCCATACGGACTCGCCGGCCCGGTGCGTTGGGGACGCCGCGTATCTCTGCGCGGCCTTCCGCGTAGGAGACCCCGCTGCTCACGCCCTCGATGCCCGACACCGCCCCGGCTCCTACGCAGGCCCCGCCTTGGTGGCGGCGTGCGCTCGCGTGGGTGTGGAGGCGGATCGCGGCCGTCGTGGTCTGGATCTGGACGACGTTGAAAGCGAGCGCCGGCGCCGTGTGGACGAACGTCCGCAACACGGAGCATCCCGCCTCGAAGCGGGTGCTGTGGGCGGCCGGCGGCGTCGCAGGCGCGAGCGGCGTGTTCGCCGTCGCCTCGGGGATGCTGCTCGTGCTCTACGCGCTCCTCCTGTGGCCGTTTACGCCCAGCGTGGGCGACCTCCGGGAGGTCCGCGAGATCGACCCGTCGGTCGTGCTCTCGGCCGACGGCGTCCAGCTCACCCGCTACGCCCGCCGCAACCGCGAGTGGAAGACGCTCGACGAGATCTCGCCCCACGTCGTCGACGCGCTCGTCGCGACCGAGGACCGGCGCTTCTACGCGCACGGCGGCCTCGACCTCGTGGGCACCGCCTCGATCGTCGCCGGCGTGGCGCGCGGGCGCGGGCTCCGCGGCGGCTCGACGCTCACGCAGCAGCTCGCGCGCAACCTCTTCCCCGAGGAGGTCGGCAACCACGCCTCGGTGACGCGCAAGGTGAAGGAGGCGGTCACGGCGCTCAAGATCGAGCGCGTCTACACCAAGGACGAGATCCTGGAGCTCTACCTCAACACGGTCCCGTTCCTCTACAACGCGTGGGGCATCGAGATGGCCGCGCGAACCTACTTCTCGACCGACGCCGGGAGCCTCGACCGGCTCCAGGCGGCCACGCTCGTCGGGATGCTCAAGGGGACCTCGTCGTACAACCCGAAGCGCAACCCCGAGCGCGCGCGCGCCCGGCGCAACGTGGTCCTCGGCCAGATGGTGAAGTACGGCGACCTCCCCGAGGCGGAGGCCGCCGCGCTCGCCGAGCAGCCGCTCGGCCTCCGGTTCGAGCGCCAGCCGATGCAGACCAGCCGCGCGCCGCACTTCACCGAGCACGTCCGCGTGCGCCTCGAAGACTGGGCCGACCGCGCCGGCTACAGCCTCTACGGCGACGGCCTGACGATCCACACGACGCTCGACTGGCGCGCGCAGCGCCTCGCCGAGGAGTCGGTCCGCAAGTTCGGCAACGCCCTCCAGTCGGTCGCCGACGTCGAGTGGGGCCGCGCCTCGGCCGCCCGCCTCGGGACCACGACGGCGCCCTACGTGACGGCCTCGCGCACGACGCAGCCGTTCGAGCGGTTCTGGACGCTCCGCCGCGGCGCCGCCGACGCCTTCATCCGCGACGCGCCGCCGTACCGCCGCGCTGTCGCCGCCGGCCGCGACCCCGAGGCGGTGCTGGACTCGCTCCGCGCCGTGCCCGCGTTCCTCGACAGCCTGCGCCGGCACAAGATGCGGCTCGAGGTCGCCTTCACGGCCGTCGAGCCCGCCTCGGGGCACGTGCGGGCGTGGGTGGGCAGCCGCGACTTCGCGCGCTCGGCCTACGACCACGTCGCGCGCGCGAAGCGCCAGCCGGGCTCCACGTTCAAGCCGTTCCTCTACGCCCGCGCCCTCGAGGAGGGCTTCCGCCCCGACGACACGCTGCCCGACGTGGCCGTCAACATCGAGATGTCGGACGGCGCGGTGTGGCAACCGACGAATGCCAGTGGCACGACGACCGACCAGGAGGTCTCGCTCCGCGACGCGCTCGCGCGCTCGACCAACACCGTCGCGGCGCAGCTCGTCCAGGAGGTCGGCGCGCGCGACCTCGCGCGGACGGCCCGCCGCCTCGGGGTGAAGAGCGACCTCGACGCCGTACCGGCGCTCGCGCTGGGCACCTCCGAGGTGTCGCTGCTCGAGATGGCCGGCGCCTACGCCACGATCGCCGCCGGGGGCGTTCGCCGCCCGCCGGTCGTGGTGACTCACATCACCGACCGCGATGGCAACGAGGTCGCCCGCTTTGCGCCCGACGAGCAAAAGGCCCTCGACGACGAGGTGGCCGTCGACCTGCTCGACATGATGCGCGGCGTGGTCGACGGCGGGACCGCCTCGGAGGTGCGCTCGGCGTTCGGCGCGCGCGGCGACCTCGCCGGCAAGACGGGCACGACGCAGGACGGCGCCGACGGCTGGTTCCTCCTGATGCACCCCGACCTCGTGGCCGGCGCGTGGGTCGGGTTCGACGACCCGCGCGTGACCTTCCGCTCGGCGTACTGGGGCCAGGGCGGCCACAACGCCCTCCGCGTCGTGGGCGACTTCTACCGCGCCGCCCAGCGCGACGGCCTCGTCGACACCCGCAAGGCGTTCCCGCGCCCGCCCGAGGACAGCGACGAGGAGCGCGGCCCGAGCCTCTGGGACCGATTCACCGACTGGGCGGGCGGCCTCCTCGAGCGCGAGCGCGACGTGCCCGAGGGCTACGGCCCCCGCACGCCGGGCCGCCTCGGAGACCGCGACCGCACCGGCGACGAGCGGTGGGTCGAGAGCGGGTGGGAGGAGACCCTCGACGAGTGGGGGGCGGCCCTCGACGCCGAGGACGACTGGATCGACCCGGACTGGATCGAGGACCAGTGGCTCGACCTCGACCGCATCGAAGACCCGGTCGTCCGCGAGGCGGCCCGGGCGGCGCTCCGCCGCGCCGTCGAGGAGGCCAACCGGGGCGCGAGCGACTGGCGCGAGCGGATCCTCGACGCGCGCGACGAGGCCATCGACCGGGCGCAGGACGAGGCCGCGGACGCCGCGCGCCGCGAGGCCGAGCGCCTCGGGCTGTTCTCGACCGAGGACGTCCCCGAGGCGGACGCGATGACCGTCGCGCCGCTCGTGCCCGCGCCGCCCCTCCCCGAGGCGCTGCCCGGCCCGCGGACCGGCCGCGAGCGCGTCCCCGAGGCGGGCGGACGCATCGAGTGGTAGCCGCCCGCCGCTCTCGCGGGCAACTCGGGGTGTGACTCGGTGCGCGAAGCAGGCGGCTGAGAAGGCCCCACCACGCCTCGCCATGCGCGCTCTCTCGCTCCTGGTTGTCGCGGCCGCCCTCGCCGGCTGCGTCTCGTTCGACCAGCTCTACCGCGAGGCCGAGCGGCAGTCCGGCCGGTGGTTCCCCGACAGCCGCCGGGCCAACGTCTCCGAGATCCGCCGCGACGTGCGCGACTATGTCCGCGACGTGGACCGCGCCGTCCGCCTCGACGCGCGACAGGCCGAGCGGATCGAGCGCCGCCTCGAAGACCGGACCTACGACCTCCTCACGCGGCGCCGCGACTACGGCGCCTCGGCGTACCCGTTTCCACGCGAGCGCCGCGCCTCGCGCGAGGTCCGCGACTGGTGGCGCGCGACCGACCGCGACATCGAACGCGAGCTGGGCGACCGCCAGCGGCGCGACTACCGCCGCTTCGCCGACCGCCTCGACGACCGCCGCCGCGACAGGGATGACGATTGGGACGACGACGATTGGGATGACGACGACGACGACCGCTGATCGGCTGCCGGGCCGCCTCGGGGACGGAGATCTGCGCCGGCCCTGACCGCCCCGGGTCCGGCGTCGAGATCCGCTCTACAGTGGTTTGCGCTGAGGTGCGGTACATGCACCTCAGCGGAATCGGCTGCTGCGTTCAGGAAAAGCCACTTCTGACCCACTGGCGCACTGAACTACTGCTCCACTGACTCTATCGCACCACGACCAGCCGGCGCGTCCCGCGGAACCGCTCGGTCTCCATCACGACGAGGTAGACGCCGCCCGGAAGCGGCCGCGCGTCGACCGGGAGGCGGTGGACGCCGGCGGCCACCGCGGCGTCGAACACCGTCGCCACCTCGCGGCCGAGCAGGTCGACGAGGCGGACCGAGAGCCGGCCGGGACGCGCGACGGTGGCCTCGACCGTCGCCGACCCCGAGGCGGGGTTGGGGTAGGCGGCGCCGAGGGCGGATCGAAGCGTCGGCGAAGGACGGTCAGCAGCCGTCGCCGACGCGAAGTGGGCCGTGAGCGACGCCGTCTCCGTGACGACCGCCGACACGGTGTCGGCCGAGGCACTGACGAGGCCCGACCAGCCCACGAACACGCGGCCGGGATCCGGCACGGCGACGAGGCGGACCGGGACGTCGCGGTAGAAGACGGCGCCAAAGGGCGCCTCGGTTGAGGCGCGGGGCAGGGGAACGCCCTCTGCAGTGACCCGCCCGCCGCCGTCCGTGCTCACCCAGAGCCGCGCCGAGCCCCCGGTCTCGGCAAACTGGTCGTACACGTGCCGCCGGATCTGCGCAGGCCGCTGGCGGGCGAACGACCGCATGATGTCGACGAGGGACTCCCAACTGGACCCAAACGAGGCCGACTGCGGCCACCGCTCCTTGTGGCGCGGGATCTCCGGAGCGATGGCCGCCTGCAGACTGTCGATCACGCCGATCACGCGCGAGGGCTCGAACGTGGTGACCGTGTGGGCGGCGAGCCGCTGGATGAAGGCGTGGCGGAACCCGTCGTTGTCGAGGAGCCGCCGGAACAGGTACGTCGACCACGGGGGGTTGGGCCATTCCGGCCCGGCCGGCTCCGTCGCCAGGGCGAGCGTGTTGCTCTCGGGCTGCCCCTCGCCGTTGCCCCCGAAGCCGAAGTCGAGGTCGAAGATCATCCACCGCCAGCGGCCTTCGGGCGTGCGCGGGCGCCACATCTTGACGTTGTTGCCCGGCCAGTCGGCGTTGGCGCTGTAGATCTCGGCGACGAGGTAGCTGAGGTACTGGTCGACGTCGATCCGGGCCTCGATCTCGGCGAACGTCGCGGGGTTGTTCATGTCGCCCGTGTCGAGGAGGGCCAGGACCTCGTCGTAGTGGTCCGAGATGCCCCTCGGGTTGCCGCGGTCCGAATCCAGCATCTCCACCTCGTCGTCGTCAACGCCGTAGTGGGCCGCGACGTAGTCCTCGTTGAGCTTCTCGCGGAGGTTGTGGATGCCCCAGTAATCGCCGTTGAGAAACACGGCCGTCGGCCGGTACGCCTGGCCGTCGAGATCCATGTGGCGCGTGAGCGTCTGGATCATGCCGTCGCGGAACATGGTGCGCCACCAGTCCTGCGCCGAGCTTCGCAGCACGAGGTCGTCGAACGACGCCACCTCGGTGTCGGCGAAGAACGGGTGCGCGAAGTCGGAGGCCCCGTACCGACCTCGCGCGTGGAGCTGGAGGGACTTCTGGGGATAGATCCGGCTGCACCCGCCGAAGATGCGGACGCCGGCGCCCTGGTCGAGCGCGAGCGTGAACCCGCCCGCCCCGTCGGGCTCGAAGAACGAGACCTGCACCTCGCGCTCCCAGTCCTGATTCCAGTTGACCGGCCGGCTCCGGCAGCGCCCAGGGATGCCGTTCGTGCCCTCGACGTAGATGCCGGTCGTGTCGCTGAAGAACCCTGCCGGGTCGGTCACGAGCGAGACGACAGGCAACGCACTCGCCTCGCCGACGAAGAACGTCCGCGTGACGGGCGCGCTGTGCGGACGGTCGGGCGCGAAGGCGGTCGCCCGGAGCACCGTCGTGGCGTCGAGGACGAGCGGCGCCGTGTAGACCTCCGAGGCGGCGGTCGGGAGCGAGCCGTCGAGGGTGTAGCGGATGGTCGCGCCCGCCTCGGCATCAAGGCGGACCGCCTCGCCGCCGGCGTAGAACCCCGTGCCGAGCGACACCGTCGGTGCGTCGAGCGGTCCTGGAGCCACGGCGTCGACGTTCGGGCCGCCCGGCGTTGGTGTCATCGCGCGCCACGCGCCGGTCGCGTCCGGGTAGCGCCCGAGCGAGACGTCCGGCACCTGCACGCCGAAGCTCACCGTGTCGACGACGGCGCCGACCGGGTCGTAGAGCCCCACCTGCTCGCCCGCGGCACGGAGCCTGAAGTCGGCGTGGAGCGCCGTCGTCGCCGGCGGACCCTCGTCGCGGCCGTCAGCCCAGACGACGAGGAAGGCGCCAGCCGGGAGGACCGTCCCATCTGGGATCCGCCACCGCCCGGCCGCGTCGAGGTCGTCGGCGAGGAAGAAGCCGCCCAGGTCCACCGCCTCGGAGGACGGGTTGTGGAGTTCGAGCCAGTCGCCGAACGCGCCGTAGTCGGGGTCGGCCAGCGTGGTGTCGTTCGAGGCCAGCAGCTCGTTGATGACGACCTGGGCGCCGGCCGGCACCGAGAGCGCCACGAGGGACAGGCCGAGGAGAACCGAGCGCATGGGGATCGTGCGAGAGGCCCGCAACCTAGCCCCGATCCGCTCCCCGCCACGGGGCAGGCCGCCCCGAACCGCCTGCCCCGAGGCGGCGACCCCACGATCAGGGGGGGTGGGACCGGTATGGGCCTCACTCAGCCACGACATCGCCCAGAGCCACGGCGGGACGCGCGGGGTCGGGCGCGCCGAGGGTGCCACGTTCGTGGTCACGCCTCCGCAGACGATCCCGGCGTTCGCCTTGCATGAGACGTCCCGGTCCGCGCGAGCGTCACGACAACGGTTTGCCGCTCCGGCGGCAATTATGTGGCCCCGAGGCGGTCAAAGGCTGGTCTTTCCTGAAGGGTAAGAATATATTGCCGTCATGGCGGCAAAATCATCGTTTCGGTTGGCCGATGTGGGACGGGTGATCCGCTACCACCGTGACGCTGCGGGGCTCACGCGGGCTCGCCTGTCGCTTTTCTCGGGCGTCAGCGAGACGGCGATCTACGACGTTGAGACAGGCAAGCCCACGGTCCGTCTGGATACGGTGACCCGGTTGCTCGAGACGCTCAACGTGGACGTCTCGTTCGAAAGCCCGCTGATGGACGGGTACGCAGCGTGGGCCTCGCAGCCATGAGGGGCCTGCGCCACGCCCAGGTTCTCGTCCATGGCCGACGGGCTGGCACGCTGAGCGAACAGGCCTCGGAGGGGTACGCGTTCGCGTACGACCCGGGGTATGACGGTCCACCGATCTCGCTCGGCCTCCCCATCCAAGAGGAGCCGTACGTCTTCGACGCCTTCCCCCCCTTCTTCGATGGTCTCCTCCCCGAGGGGTGGCAGCTCGAGGCCCTCCTCCGCCGCGCGAAGCTCGACCGAGACGATCCCATGGGGCAGTTGCTGGCCGTCGGCCGCGATGTCGTCGGGGCTGTCACCGTTCTGCCAGAAGAACAGTGAGCGCGGCGGTTCCTGGCCCCGACGGCCCGACGGCGGAGGACCTCTACGCAGCGGCGCTCCAGACCAAGAGCTGGCCGCCTCGGTGCCCCCTGACGTACGCGCCGGTCGAGCGTCCTGGTCACTACTCCCCGGAAGGACTCGGTCGCTTCTCATCACGTCTCCGCCATCTCGCCCCCCTTCCGTTCACGACGACCGAGTTGCACGGGGAGGCGGCTCGCCGTGCGACGAAGATGTCGATCGGGGGGGCGCAGCCGAAAGTCAGCGCCCGACTGAGTCCGTCGCGGGGCACGTTCGAACTCGTCGACATCGGAGGCCACTACATCCTCAAGCCGGGGCATCCGGTCTACGCGGAGCTGCCTGCGAACGAGGACCTCTCGATGCGGATGGCGGCGGCGGCCGGCATCGAGACGCCGCTCCACGGCCTCGTGTTCGCGCGCGACGCGACGCTGTGCTACGTGGTCCGTCGGTTCGACCGCGTCGGAGCCACCGGGAAGCGGGCGGTCGAGGACGTCGGCCAGCTCCTCGGCGTGTCTCGCGAGGCCAAGTACACGGCCTCGATGGAAGACGTTGCCTCGGTGCTCGACCAGTACGCGACGATCCCTGTCCTCGACCACGAGCGGCTGCTGCGCCGGACCCTCGTCGCGTTCCTCCTCGGGGACGAAGACCTCCACATCCGGAACCTCAGCCTCCTCACCGGTGAGGCGGTGATTCGCCTGTCACCCGCCTACGACATCGTCAACACGACGCTGGCCCAGGGGGGCGCCGACGACGAGCTGGCTCTCCCTCTTGGCGGGAGGAAGGCAGGCTTCGAGCGCGGACACTTCACCGACTACTTCGGCCGGGACGTGCTCGGGCTGCGGCAGGCGGTCGTCGAGCAGGTCGTCGGGGACATCCGCGCGGCGCAGCCGGCGTGGGACGACCTGCTCGGGCGCTCGTTCTTGTCTGAGGGCGCGAGACAGAGCTACGCGGATCTGCTCGCCCGACGCCGGCGCCGGCTCGGACTGTAGCCGCTGAACCGCTGGCCCCCGAGGCGGGCCGCCCCGAGGCGGCTACCCGGCGATCAGGTGGTAGGCCGCGACGAGGACGGCGATCACGAAGATGTTGGCGATCGAGATCGGCAGCAGGTACTTCCAGCCGAGGTTCATGAGCTGGTTGTACTTGAAGCGCGGCAGCGTCCAGCGGATCCAGATGAAGCAGAACGCGAAGAACGACGTCTTGAGGAGCAGCGAGCCCACGTGCAGCACGGTCAGGAACGGGCCGTCGATGCCGAGCACGCCGATGAAGAAGACATCCTCCAGCGGCAGCAGGTAGCCCCCCAGGAAGAGCGTCGAGATCAGCAGCGACGCCATCCACAGGTTGACGTACTCGGCCAGGAAGAACATCCCGAACTTCATCCCCGAGTACTCGGTGTGGTAGCCGCCCACGAGCTCCTGCTCCGCCTCGGGGAGGTCGAACGGCGCCCGGTTGGTCTCGGCCAGCGCGCACACGCTGAAGATGACGAACCCGACCGGGTTGCGGAAGATGTTCCACCCAAAGAAGCTCCCCAGGTGGTTCTGGCTCTCGACGATCTCGAAGAGCGACAGGCTGCCCGCGTAGAGCACCACCGAGAGCGCCGCGGCGCCCATCGCGAGCTCGTACGAGATCATCTGCGCCGACGAGCGGAGCCCCCCGAGGAGGGCGTACTTCGAGTTCGACGACCACCCGGCCAGCGTCACGCCGTAGACCGAGATCGACGTCAGCGCGAGCACCAGCAGCAGGCTCACGTCGATCGGCGCCACCGCGAGCGCCTCGCCGCCGGGCGTGCGGCCCCACGGGATGAGCGCGCCCGTCGACATGGCGATCACCACCATCAGGACCGGCGCCAGGCTGTGGACGAACGGGTTGCCCTGCGCCGGCACGATGTTCTCCTTGAACATCAGCTTGAACACGTCGGCGAAGGACTGGAACAGGCCGGCCGGGCCGACCCGGTTCGGGCCGCTGCGCTCCTGGATGAACGCCGACACCTTGCGCTCGGCGTAGACGAGCAGCGAGGCGGTGACGAGAAAGACGTTCAGGACGAGGAAGATGACGATCGGCAGATCGAGCACGTCCCAGACGGCGACGACGACGTCCATGCAGGAGGGGTGTGTGGGGCGTAGAGCCTAGGGCCTGGAGAGCGGGCGGGGCAAGGGGGTTCCAGGGAAGACCCCACGAACCACGACCTACGCACTCACCTCGGCGTCGGCCGTCTCGAGCGGCACCCCGAGGAGCGACATCGCGCCGTGCGTGGCGCCCGCGAACGCCGGCTGCTGCGACAGCTCGGCCATGATCGCCGCCGGCGACTTGTAGGAGAGGTCGAACCCGAGGCCCTTGGCCACCTCGGGGAGGACGGCCCAGCCGGGCAGGCAGTCGACCTTGTTGTCCTCGTCGTGCCAGCGGTCGAAGGGCGTGCCCACGCGGTCGTTGCGGCTCTGGCCCGTCCCGAGCGCCATCATCAGCGAGCGGTTCATGGCGCGCACCATCTTGGCCGGCCGGAGCATCTGCGCGCGGCCCGTCTCGTTGACGTACGTCCCGACGGTCTCGACCGACGTCGTGATCGGCAGCGCCACCGAGGCGGGCGTCTGGTTGGTCGTGTGCGTCGCGTGGAGCACGACCGCCTTGGCGTCGAGGTCCGCCTCGGAGACGAGGCCGGCGGCGACGGGGTCGTCCCGGAGCACGTAGAGCACGTCGGCGGCGGCGACCTGCGAGGCGAAGAGCGCCGGGTCGACGGGCGCGAAGCCGAGCCGCTCGACGCCGGCCGTGTTGGGGGCCGGGTCGGACGAGATCAGCCAGCCGTCGCCCTCCTGCTGCCCGCGGCGGTCGATGAAGCGCGGCGCCTCGGCGCCCACCGAGGCGGCCAGCTTGGCGAGCAGGTAGTTGTCTTCGACCGTGGCGTGGGCCGAGCCGAGGAAGAGGATGTTCGCGCCGGCGTCCCGGACGAGCCGCGCCGCCTCGGTGGCGGCCACGTCCCACGTCGTGGGCGCGCCGTGCAGCATCGGCCCCGAGGCGCGGTCTTCGTTGTAGGTCTTGAACACGAGCCGGGCCACGTCGGGCATCCAGTACTCGTTCACGTCGGCGTTCTCGCGCGGCGTGATCCGGAGGACCTGGTTGTTCTTGGTCCAGATGTCGACGTTGATGCCGGTGCCGCCGAAGTCGGAGACGGTCGGCGTCTTGGCCATCTCCCAGACGCGCGCCTGGAACCGGAAGTAGTCCTCGGTGAGCGCGCCGACGGGGCAGATGTCGGCCGTGCACATCGAGTAGGCGTCGTCGAACACCTGCCCCGGCGCCGTCATCGGGTGGTTCTTGTCGCCCCGGTTGATGATCGTGAGCTGGTGCGTCTCGGTGATCTCGGCCGTGAAGCGGGTGCAGCGCGTGCAGTTGATGCACCGCTCGGCGTCGAGCACCACGTTCGGCCCGAGCTGGACGCGCTTCGGCTTGTGGACCTTCTCGAACTCGAAGCGGCTGCCCTCGGGGCCGTACTTGTAGGCCTGGATCTGGAGCGGGCACTGGCCGGCCTGGTCGCAGATCGGGCAGTCGAGCGGGTGGTTGGCCAGCATGATCTCCAGGTTGTCGGCCTGGGCGCCGGCGACCTCCTCGGACGAGAGCTGGGTGTGGACCACCATCCCGTCGGTGACGTCGAGCGCGCAGCTCGGCATCAGCTTGGGGAAGTAGTTGATCTTGGGCGTCCCGTCGTCGTCGAGGACCGGCTCGCGCGTCTCGCGGTCGACCATCGGCGTGCCCGCCTTGACGAGGCACTGCCGGCAGTTGGCCGGGACCGACATCGCCGGGTGGTAGCAGAAGTGCGGGATCTCGGTGCCCTCGTCGAGGCAAAGCTGAAGGAGCTTCTGGCCCGGCTCGAACTCGAGCGTCTGCCCGTCGATGATGACCTGCGGCATGGGAGAGGCGAAAGGGTCGGTCGGTGAAAGCTAGCGGATGTCGAGTGCAGCACGCGGGCGTCGGACGCCCCACGTCCTACGCACAACGTCAGGCGTCGGTCGCCTCGGGGGCGTCGTCCGAGGCGGGGAGGTCGGTCAGCTCGGCCCCCGAGGCGGTGAGCACGATCGTCTGGCGCGGCTCGGTGATGGCGGCGATCTCCTCGGGGCTCGCGCCGCCGTCCTCGGCGTAGTGGCGGAGGTCGTCGACCGACTCGGTCTCGACGGCCAGGCGCCCCGCCAGGCGGGCCGTGGCGCCGCTGATGTCGGTGGGGAAGGTGTAGACGTAGACCCCGCTCTCGTCGCGCGGGACTTCAATGCGAAGGGCCTTCCCCTCGGCACCGCCCAGCGAGAGCCAGCACCCAGCCATCTGGCACACCTCGCTGACCGTCCCCTCGACGAGGACCGTCGTGCCGTTCAGCGCGTCAGCCTCGGCGACGAGATCGGCCGCCGAGCGGGCATCGCCCGCCGGCACGCCCTCGCCGAACGAGGTGGCGTCGGCGGCCTCTTCCAGGGCGGGCTCCGCCTCGGGGGCAGGAGCGTCGGTGTCGGAGGCGCAGGCCCCGAGGAGGAGGGCGAGAGAGAAAATGAGGGTGCGTGTCATCGGGCGGTGGTGCAGAGACGCCCCGCCGGGGCGTCTGTACGGTTTGGATCGAGATGCATTCGGGGTGCAGGCCCCGAGGCGGGGTTAAATTGTGGGGACGTAAGCCGGGGTCCGTCCGCAGGCCCCGAGGCGGGTCAGGTGACGGGGACGCCGGTGGGCGTGATCTCGCCGACCTCGAGGTGGGCGCCGTCGCCCGAGACCGCGGCGCTGGGCACGAGGCTCGGCTTGCACTTGGCCTCGAACTCGTCGCGGAACCGCTTGATGCCCCAGCGGACCGGCCACGCAGCCGCGTCGGCGAGCGCGCAGACCGTCCGGCCCTCCATCTGGTCGCAGAGGTCGAGCAGCAGGTCGAGGTCGCGCGTGTAGCCCTCGCCCTCGTCGATCCGGTGGAGCAGCTTCTCCATCCAGCCCGTCCCGTCGCGGCAGGGCGTGCACTGGCCGCACGACTCGTGGTGGTAGAAGTGGGCGATGCGGCGCGTGAAGCTCACCATGTCGGTGTCCTCGTCCAGGAAGCACAGCCCGGCCGTGCCCATCGACGAGCCCGCCTCGCGGAGCGTGTCGGCGTCCATCGTGGCCGGCTCGGCCATGGCCCACGTGAGCGGCGGCGTGGAGGAGCCGCCCGGCACGACGGCCTTGATCCGCTTGCCGCCTCGGGGGCCGCCGGCGACCTCCAAGAGGTCGGTGATGAGCATGCCCGTCGGGTACTCGTAGACGCCCGGCTTCTCGACGTGGCCCGAGATGCCGTAGAGCACTGGCCCGGTGTGCGACGACGGCCCGATGCCGGCGAACCACTCGGCGCCGCGGTTGACGATGAGAGGGACGTCGGCGAGCGTCTCGACGTTGTTGATCGTCGTCGGCATCCCGAAGACGCCCTTCTGGGCCGGGAAGGGCGGCTTGATGCGCGGGTACGCGCGCCGGCCCTCGAGCGAGTTCATCAGCGACGTCTCCTCGCCGCAGATGTAGGCCCCGGCGCCGGCGTGGACCACGAGGTCCATCGAGAAGTCGGTGCCGAGGATGTTCTTGCCGATGTAGCCCTTCGCGTAGGCGTCGTCGACGGCCGTCTGGACGTGCTTGACGTAGTCGTCGTACTCGCCTCGGATGTAGAGGTAGCACGTCTTGATGGTCATCGCGTAGCCCGCCAGCATGATCCCCTCGATCATGAGGTGCGGGTTGTACTCGAAGATCTGCCGGTCCTTGAACGTGCCCGGCTCCGACTCGTCGCCGTTGCAGCAGATGTAGCGCGGCGTCTCGGGGTCGACGGGCGGCATGAAGCTCCACTTCAGGCCCGTCGGGAATCCGGCGCCACCGCGGCCCTTGAGCCCCGAGGCCTTGACCTCGTTCGTCAGGCCCTCGGGGTCGAACTTGCCGCCCTTGACGACGTCGCGGAGGGCTTTGTAGCCGTCGGCCTTCTCTTCGTAGACCTCGATTTTGTGGAGGTCCCGGATGGGCGGCAGGATGACGCGCTCGAACGAGCGCCAGTCGCCAGCCTTGGACTGGCCGGTGAGGAGGGTGTCGGAGTCAGCCATAAGGATGTCGGGGTCGGGCCCCGAGGCGGTCTAGCTAGCTACGGATGCGGGGGCGTGGGGCGCGGTCGGCCCCCGAGGCGGGGGCGGGCTCGGCGGCGAGGCCGTCGATGAGCCGGTCGGCGGTTGCGACCGCCTCGGAGACGGGCAGGTCGTCGACGAGGAGGGCCAACTCGCGGAGGGCCTCGTAGATCTTTTTGCGCTGCGGCGAAACGGTGGCCTCCTGCACGGCGCGGATCGCGAACGCGGCCGTGCAGAGCACGAACGTGAGGAGGCTCAGCATGGAGCCGGCGTCGGTGAGGTCGCCCGCCGCCCGCGTGAGAGCGAGGAGGAACCCGACGGCGCCGACGCCGGCGCCGGCGGCCATCCACCGGAACATCGGCGAGTCAAACGAGGCCGGCCGGCTCATCTTCGCCAGCTCGGCGTTGATGTAGGCCAGGTCGAGGGCTTCGAGCTTCTTGCGCTCGAGGTAGCTCAGGCCCACCACGCCGGTCCCGTTGCCGAGGCCCTGCTGGCTGTCGACCACGAGGGCGTCGATCAGGATGCGGTGGACGCGGCGCTCGTCGGGCGTGAGGCCCAGGAGCGGAGCCGCCTCGGTGGACCCGCGCGTCGGCCACGCAGCTTCCTCGAACGGCTTGACGGTCGGTGTGAGGCCTGGGACGGCCGGCTTCCCGACGGTCCGCCCCGAGGGGGGCTCCGGTGCCGCCTCGGGGGCAGGCGCCGGCTCCGCCGAGGCGGGGGGGACGGTGAGGCCGGTGCGGCCGAGCGCCTCCGAGACGGGGCCGCGCACGTCGAGCGTCGGCGCCGCGAGGGCGGCGGACGCGCGGATCTGGCGGTCGGCGAGGCGGGACGGCATCAGGGCAGCAGGTCGGCGACGGCGACCGGAACGTCCGAGCGCGTCAGCGGAGCGATCGACTCGTCACCGTCGAGAACTCGGCGCGAGAGGTAGGTACTTCCTTGCGGATCACGGTGGACCTCCAGCACGCGGTCTCGGAGGTTGACGATCCAGTAGTCTGGCACTCCGCTCTCGGCGTACACGGCCAGCTTCTGGGTGCGGTCCGTGTCGAGCGACGACGCGGCGACTTCAACAACGAGGAGGGCGGCGGATGGGTGCTCGCGCGCGTACTCCCGAGGCGACCCGGGAACGACAGCCAGATCGGGCTCCGGCTCAGAATCGTTGAGCGCGCGGAGAGGAAGCTGAACTCGGACGTGCGCTCCGCCCTGGAAGACGTCCTGGAGTGCGCTCAGTGCGAGCGTGACGGCCGTGCTATGGGGGCTGCCTTGGGGGCTCACTTTGTCGAGAATGTGTCCGTGGATCAGTTCGACGCGGAGCCCATCGAACCCGCCGTTCGCTGCCAGCCGCTCGTACATGTCGCGCGTCCAGCGCAGGCGGACCTCGGCCAGAGTCGCTCCCTCCGCATACTTATTGACGATCACCCCCCGAAGCAACTCGACCCGAGTCTCATGCGGGCCGAGGTCCCCGTATTGGAACCCACCCGCTTCTCCGAGGCGGCGGTACTCCTCGACGGTCCAGCAGTGGTGCGCACCCGCCGTCTGCATAGGCGGGAGCTTCCCCCTGGGACTCAGGGGCCGCGTTGCGCGAGAAGGAGCGGCGGTAGGCACTAGTGGATCGTCTTCGAGACCGGCGGCGTCTGGTACGCGTCGACCGCCTCGGCGTCACTGCGGCGGTTGCCGCCGAGGTCGGCCTCGTCCTGCGGCAGCGTGATCGACTCGAAGGGGAGGACGGCGCCGGGGTCGCCGGTGGGCACGTCGGCGTTGGCCTGCGTGCGGAGCGTGTCGAGGAGCGCGTCCACCTTCTCCTCGGTCAGGTTGTGGACGTAGGGGCCGTTGGTGACCTGGAGCATCGGCGCCGAGCCGCAGGCCCCGAGGCACTCGGCCTCCTGGACGGTGAACAGGCCGTCCTCGGTCGTCTCGCCCTTGGTCACGCCGAGCTTCTCCTCGAGGTAGTGGAGGATGTCGTAGCCGCCGCAGACCTGGCACGAGAAGCACGTGCACACGTCGAACACGAACCGCCCCTTCTCCTCCTTGAAGTACTGCGTGTAGAACGTCGCGACGCCGTAGACCTTCGCGTAGGGCACGTCGAGCGTGTCGGCCACGAGCTGCATCACCTCCGGCGGCAGCCAGCCCCACTTGCGCTGGGCCAGCCAGAGCCCCTTCATCACGGCGCCGTCGTTGGTCGGGTACTGCGCCTTGAACGTCTCGATCTGAGCCGTCTCGTCGTCGGTCCACACCAGCTCCTCGTCCGAGAAGGTGCGCGGGGGCGCCTCGCCGGGCGTGTACTGCGGCTTGGGGGAGACGAAGGAGCCGGGGGTGTTGGGCGTCATGGTGTGGGGGATTGGGTGTTGGGGATTGGGGAGGACTGGGAGACCCCAATCCCTCATCCCCAACCCCGAACCCCTATTTGTCGGAGTCGCCGATGACGGGGTCGACCGAGCCGATGAGAACGACGGTGTCGGCCATCATCGCGCCCTCCATCATCGTCTCGAGCCCCTGGAGGTTCTTGAACGACGGCACGTTCATCTTGACGCGCCACGGGCTGCCGGTGCCGTCCGAGACGAGGTGGAAGCCCAGCTCGCCCTTCGGCGCCTCGATGGCGTGGTACGCCTCGGCGCCCTTCGGCGGCGCAACGCCCGTGTCGGTCATCATGAAGTCGTGGATCATGCCCTCCATCGAGTAGTAGATCTCGTCCTTGGAGGCGTAGGCGGCCTTTGCGTTGTCGGTGCGGACCGGGCCGGCCGGGAGCCGGTCGAGGCACTGGCGGATGATCTTGATCGACTCCTCCATCTCCTCGACGCGCACGAAGTAGCGGGCGAGCGAGTCGCCCTCGTCGCGCATCGGAATGTCGAAGTCGACCTGGTCGTAGACGAGGTAGGGCTCGAAGAGGCGGATGTCGTGGGCGATGCCGCTCGCGCGGAGCGTGGGGCCGGTGTAGCCCTCGTCGATGGCCTCCTCGCGCGAGACGTAGCCGACGCCCTCGTTGCGGTCGATCCAGATCCGGTTCCGGTTGAGGAGCTTCTTCCAGTCGGCGATCTGCTGCTCGAACTCGTCGCAGAACGACCGCGTCATGGCGAGCGCCGTGTCCGAGAAGTCGAACGCGAGCCCGCCGATGCGGCTGTGCGAGACCGTGAAGCGCGCGCCGGCGATCTCGTCCATGATCGAGTAGATCTCCTCGCGGTACTTGAACGTCCAGAGGAAGACCGAGAGCGCGCCGGCGTCCATCACCATCGTGCCCGCCCAGAGGAGGTGCGACGAGATGCGGGCCAGCTCGCAGCCGATCGTCCGCAGCCAGAGCGCGCGCTCGGGCACCTCGATGCCGGCCAGCTTCTCGACCGCGAGGCACCACGCCACGTTGTTCGAGTAGGGCGACATGTAGTCCATGCGGTCCGTGTAGGGCATGAACTCCTGGTAGGTCTTCACCTCGGCCAGCTTCTCGATGCCGCGGTGCAGGTACCCGATGTCGAGCAGGCACTTGTCGATCGACTCGCCGTCGAGCTGGCAGACGACGCGGAGGGCGCCGTGCGTGGCCGGGTGCTGCGGCCCCAGGTTGAGGACCATCTTGCTCTCGAGCGGGTCCTCGGCGATCATCGGCACCGAGGCGCCGTCGCCGCCGATGTCGATGCGGTTGGGGTCGGCCGCCTCCATCTCGACCCGGGTGTGGCGGTCGGCCAGCGCCTGGTAGAGCGCCGCGTTGTGGCGGGGCCAGAAGGTGAAGAGGTCCTCGCTCGTGCCCGGGGCCGTGGCGTGAGGCGTGTTCTGGTCGGTGACGGCCATGAGGATCGGGACTCAGATGCGTGAGGCGTGATGCGTGACTCTCCCGCCCCGAGGCGGCGTCACGAACGAGACTCACGGCTCACGCATCACGGTTTAGGAAAGAGGGCCGCCCGCCTCGGGGAGGGCAACGGGCGCCCCCGAGGGGGCCTAGTCGGTGGAGAGGTCCTTCGGGATCTGGCCGTGGGCGCGCGGGAACGGGTCGGCCTGGAGCGGGCCGTCCGGCGTGTTCGCCGGCAGCGGCAGCGAGCCCGGGATGCCGAGCGTCGGGAATTCCTTGCGGGCCGGGTGGTAGGCGAAGTCCTCGGGCATGAAGATGCGCCGGAGGTCCGGGTGGCCCTCGAAGCGGACGCCCATCATGTCCCACGCCTCGCGCTCGTGCCAGTTGGCGCCCTTCCAGACGCCGGTGACCGTCGGGACGACCGGGTCGTCCTCGTCGACGCGCACCTTCAGGCGGATGCGCTTGCGGGGGCCGATCGCGCAGAGGTTGTAGAAGACTTCGAAGCGGTCCTCCTCGGTGAACCGGTCGATCGAGCCCATGTCGGTCAGGTAGTCGAACCCGACCGTCTCCTTGAGGAAGGCGCAGACGTCGGCGATGCGGCCCGTGTCGACGAAGACCGTCGTCTCGCCGGCGTAGTGATCGACCTCGCCGATGGCGTCGCCAAACTCGGCCTGGAGGGCCTCGACGGCCTCGGGGACGACCCACGAGGCCTTCGCGTGCGGGTTCTGGCGCGTCAGCCGCTCCATCTCGCCGGCGAGCGCCTCGCGCGGCGAGAAGTGGAAGGCGAGCGTCTGGGTCTGCGCGGCCGGGTCGACGAACGGCGCGTCGTCCGAGCCGCTGACGGCAGCGTCGGAGGCGAGCGTCGGGAGTGTCCCCGAGGCGGGCGGCGTGGGGGTGTCGCTCATGGGGCTAGGCGGCGACGGGCGTGCCGTCGGGGCGGACGATCTGGCCCTCGATGAGCTGGTTCGGCGCCTCGGTGAAACGGACGTCCTTGGCCACCGACTCGGTCACCCGGATCTTCTCCTGGATGTCCATCAGCGCGTGGATGATCGCCTCGGGGCGCGGCGGGCAGCCGGGGATGTAGACGTCGACCGGCAGGAAGTTGTCGATGCCCTGCACGACGCCGTAGCAGCGGTGCATCCCGCCCGTCGAGGCACATGCGCCCTGGGCGATGCACCACTTCGGCTCGGCCATCTGGTCCCAGATCCGGCGCACCGTGTGGGCCATCTTGTGCGAGCACCACCCGGCCACGATCATCAGGTCGGCCTGGCGCGGGCTGAACCGCATCGCCTCCGACCCGAAGCGGGCCACGTCGTACTTCGGCCCGGCGAACCCCATCATCTCGATCGCGCAGCACGCGAGGCCCATCGGCATGGGCATGAGGGAGTTCGACCGCGCCCAGTTGACGACCGAGTCGACGGTCGTCGTGAGGAAGCCGCCTTCTTCGCTAAACATCTAGGGTCTCGTCGAGTGTGGGGGGTCGTACCGGGACGAACGCGCTGGGTTCGGGCTCCGTCTGGTTTTCAATCGCAACTGAAAGTCGCAGCTTTAGGCAGGGCTCGGGAATTCAGAGCGGAACCGATCGAAGGCCTGGGGCACGGTTCGAGACAGGGCCTAATCCCAGTCCAGCCCTCCCTTCTTCACGTCGTAGATCAGGCCGACCACAAGGATGAAGATGAACACCCCGATGATGCCGAGCGCCGTCAGCGCCGCCCCGCCGCCGGCCTCCAGGAACGTCTGGAACGAGACCGCCCACGGGTAGAGGAACACCAGCTCGACGTCGAACACGATGAAGATCATCGCGACGAGGTAGAACTTGACTGAGTACCGGTCGCGCGCCGTGCCGACGGGGTCCTGCCCCGATTCGTAGGGGCTCTCCTTGACCGCGTTCGGCTGGTGCGGCCCGAGGTACTCGGCGATCTTGAGCAGCGTCAGCGCCAGCCCGAGCGCGAGCAGCACCATCAGGAACAGGGGGAGGAACTCGACGATCATCGCAAGCGCCGCGGACGGGGCGTAAAAAGGGACCTGAAAGCTACGACGCCCGCTGCGCGACGTTCTCCCCCGAGGCCCCGCAGAACGTGGACATCGTGGGAAGCTGGAGGTGCCGCCTCGGGGTCGGGGCCGGCCCGAGCGCTCCGGTCCGAGCGCTACCGCGTGACGACCAACTGCCCCTGAACGACGTCGCCCCCAGCCCGCAGCCGGTAGAAGTAGACGCCGTCGGCCACGCGCGAGGCGTCGAAGTCGGCCGCGTGCTCGCCGGCGGCCAGCGTGCCGTCCAGCGCCACGGCCACGCTCCGCCCGAGCGTGTCGAACACCTCGACGGTCACGTCGGCCTCGGCCCCGAGGCGGAACGGGATGCGGGCGCGGCCCGAGGCCGGGTTGGGGTAGGCCTCGCCGAGCGTTGCGACCGGCGCCGCCTCGGGGACGTCGGGGCGTGCGGCCTGGCGGGCGAGGGCGAACAGCGCGTCCGTCGCGAAGCCGGCCGTCGGCGCCAGGCCCTCGTCGAAGGTCGGCGTCACGTGCGCGGCCTCCACGATCCGGTCGGCCGACCGGTCCCACACGGCCAGTTCGACCGGGTCGCCGTCGAGGAGGCCGTCGAGCACGGGCGTCATCGGGTCGTCGGCGCGGACCTGGAGGGCAGTGCCGGCGCCGTCCCACGTCGCCTGCCCTACGCAGGAGCCGTCGGGGGCAATCGCCGCAAGGACGTCGCCGGGCTGGAGCGGCGCGTCGAGAACCTCGATGGCCGGCGCGTCGGGAATGAGGAGAAGGGCACCGCCTCGGGAGGGTCCCTCGCACGGTCCGAAGGGATCGGGCGAGGTCTGAGCCACGGCGGCCGGCACCGCGAGTGCGACGCCGAGGAAGAGGACGAGAGAGCGGGCCAGGGGACCGAGCGCGAATGAGAGGGGGCGCGCCGGCCGGCACTCGGGAGGGCCGTGCGGCGCTTAGGTCCTATCGGCGGCCCGCCTCCGATTCTGAATCGTCCGCCCCCGAGGTGGCCGCTCAGGGCCAGTCGAACAGGTCGAGGGAGGCCCCAGGTTGGCCTGGGAGGCCGGGTCGCCACCTGTTTCTGCGCTCCCTGAGGGTTGGCTGAGACGCCAGGCCTGGGGCCGGGCGGGCCGAGGCCGCACGGACAGCCGAGTGCCGAAGCGAGGCCGAGGCCAGGCTCTTCGGTGCCGCTCGCCGCGCCGCCTCGGGGAGACGTGCCGACCGCCTCGGGGGCGACGGTCTCCGAGGTGGGATCGGAAGGCGCTTGGTGAGGGATGGCTGAGGAAATGGGATACGAATCTCCTCTCCAGGTCCCGGATGCGGGGTTGGGGGCGCCGCCGCCGCCGCCCGTCTCGATTGTGAAGGAGAGTTGAAGGGGTGGCGGGTACACTGCGAGACCTCCACCCACCACATGTGCAGATGACCCACCGCTTCTCCCTCCTCGTCGTCGCCGTCGTCGGGCTTTCGCTCTCCGCGTGCGACTCTGGCTCCCCGGCCGACGCCGCCGGCGACCCGGCTGCGCCGCCGGATTTCCCCGAGATGGCCGTCCCCGAAAACGTCGTCGTCGACGGCGAGGTGCCCCAGACGCCCGACGCCCTCCCCGAGGCGGACCGGTACATCGTTGTCGTCGGCGACGAGCCGGCCGTCGGCAACGCCCGCGCCCGCGCGGCCCTCGAGGCCGTGACCGCCGATGTCGAGGCCCGCCCCGGCACCCAGGTCGTGCGGACGTACGAGGCCGCCCTCTCCGGCTTCGTCGTCGAGATGGATGCGGCCGCGGCGGCCGACCTCGCACAGGACCCGCGCGTCGAGTCGGTCGAGCCTGACCTCCCGGTGTCGATCCTCGCCACGCAGAACGGCGCCCCGTGGGGCCTCGACCGCATCGACCAGCGGAGCGGGACCAACGGGACGTACACGTACGACACGAACGCCTCCAACGTGACGGCCTACGTCATCGACACCGGCATCCGGACCGGCCACGCCGACTTCGGCGGCCGGGCCTCGAACGGGTTCGACGCCTTCGGCGGCAACGGCCAGGACTGCAACGGTCACGGCACGCACGTCGCCGGCACCGTCGGCGGCTCGACGTACGGCGTCGCCAAGCGCGCCCAGCTCGTGGGCGTGCGCGTGCTCGACTGCAACGGCGGCGGCTCGATGTCGGGCGTGATCGCGGGCGTCGACTGGGTGGCGGCGAACGCCAGCGGCCCGTCGGTGGCCAACATGAGCCTCGGCGGCGGCGCGTCGTCGGCGCTCGACCGGGCGGTCCGCAACGCGGTCGCGGACGGCATCACGTTCGCCGTCGCGGCAGGCAACGAGAACCAGAACGCGTGCAACGTGTCGCCGGCCCGCGAGGGCAGCGCGCTCACGGTCGGCGCGAGCGACAGCGGCGACCGCCGCGCCTCGTTCTCGAACTTCGGCTCGTGCGTCGACCTGTTCGCGCCGGGCGTCGGGATCCGCTCGGCGTGGTACACCAGCAACACCGCCACCGCCTCGCTGAACGGGACCTCGATGGCGAGCCCGCACGTGGCCGGCGTGGCCGCGCTCTACCTCGCCGACAACCCAGGCGCCTCGCCGGCGCAGGTGTCGACGGCCGTCCTCGACGCCGTGACCGACGGCGTGGTGACGAACGCGCGGAGCGCCAACAACGACCTCCTCTACACAGCCTTCGGCGGCTCGACGCCCGACCCGGATCCGGACCCCGACCCGTCGCTCTCGCTGAGCGCCACCGGCGGGACCTCCGGCTGGTACGCGACCGTCTCGCTGACGTGGACGGGCGCGACGACGCAGGACGTCGACGTGTACGTCAACGGCTCCTACGGCGCCTCGACGCCCAACGACGGCAGCCAGCGGTTCTCGATGGGCTACCGCTGGAGCGTCCGCGGGTCCTACGCCTTCCGGGTGTGCGAGAAGGGGACCTCGAACTGCTCGAACGAGGTGACGGTCAACTACTAGAGTGGACTGCGCTGAGGTGCGGTATACCCATCTCGCCGAAACACGTCGCGGCGATCAGAACAAAGGCATTCCTGACCCACTGACGCACCGAACCACTGTTCCACTGACTCTAGACGCCCTCGGGTGACGTCTCCACCGAGGCGGGGTCGGGCGACCGGCTCCGCCTCGGGGCGTTCTGGTGAGGACCGCGGACGACGGACCGCGGACGACGGACCGCGGACGACGGACCGCGGACGACGGACCGCGGACCGCCGCCAAAGGATGGATGCCTCGCCTCGGGGGCGCCTCAGGTCGGCTCCGAGGCGGTCGGGCTACGCCAGGCCCACGCGCTCGAACACCTCATCGACGCGCGTCTGGTGGTAGGCCGGGTCGAACGCCGCGGCGATCGCGTCCGCCCCGAGGCGGGACGTGATGCCGGGCGCGCCGTCGACGATCTGGCGGAAGCTGCGGCGCTCGCGCCACGCCTGCATCGCGAGCGGCTGCACGGTGTCGTAGGCGTCCTCGCGGCTCAGGCCCGCCTCGATGAGCATGAGGAGCAGGCGCTGGCTGTAGACGAGGCCGTAGGTGCGGTCGAGGTTCTCGGCCATCCGGTCGGGGTAGACCGTCAGGTGCTCCACGATGCGCGACAGCCGCGCGAGGGCGTAGTCGAGGGCGATGGTCGCGTCGGGCAGGATGACCCGCTCGACCGACGAATGGCTGATGTCGCGCTCGTGCCAGAGCGCCACGTTCTCGTAGGCGGCCACCATGTAGCCGCGCATCAGGCGCGCCATGCCGGTCAGGTTCTCGCTGCCGACCGGGTTGCGCTTGTGCGGCATCGCGCTCGACCCCTTCTGGCCCTTCCCGAACGACTCCTCGGCCTCGAGAACCTCGCTCCGCTGGAGGTGGCGGATCTCGACGGCGATCGTCTCGATGGTGGCCCCGATCAGGGCGAGCACGCCGAGGTACTGCGCATGGAGGTCGCGCGGGAGCACCTGCGTCGAGATGGGCGCGGGCTTCAGCCCGAGGCGCTCGCACGTGAGGCGCTCCACCTCGGGGGGGATGTTGGCGAACGTGCCGACGGCGCCCGAGAGCTTGCCCACGCGGACCGCCTCGGCGGCGGCGTCGAAGCGCTCGAGGTCGCGCTGGACCTGGGCGTAGAAGCGGGCCAGCTTGAGGCCGAACGTCGTCGGCTCGGCGTGGACGCCGTGCGTGCGCCCGACGGTCACGGTGTGCTTGTGCTCGCGCGCGCGCGCGGCCAGCACCTCCCCGAGGCGGACCAGCCCCCCGCGCAGGATCTTGTTCGCGCGCAGCAGCCGCAGCGACTGCGCCGTGTCGACGACGTCGGACGAGGTGAGGCCGTAGTGGACCCACTTGCGCTCCTCGCCGAGGGTCTCGCTCACGGCGCGCGTGAACGCGACGACGTCGTGCCGCGTCTCGGCCTCGATCTCGTGGATCCGGTCGATGTCGAACGAGGCCTCGGCGTAGAGCGCCTCGACGTCCGCCATCGGGATCTGGCCGGTCGCCGTCGACCACGCCCAGCAGGCGGCCAACTCGACGTCGAGCCACGCCTGGTACTGGGCGTCTTCGGTCCAGAGGGCACCCATCTCGGGGCGGGTGTAGCGGTCGATCATCGGGGGCGAGGGCGAGGAGACCGGAAGGTCGGGACCCCGAGGCGGGCGGCGTCTGAAGCAGGTGCCAAGACCGTCTACTCCGCCGCCGCGAGGCGCCGCACGAGGTCGACCACGAAGGTGTCCAGCTCCGTCGACCGGTTCGCCAGGGCCACCACGGCGACGCCCGCCTCGGGGGCGGTCCACATCGACGACGCCGACCCGCCGGTGCCGCCGTTGTGCCACGCCAGCCGGCCGCCCTCGGGCGTCGGCACGAGGTGCCACCCGAGGCCGACCTTCATCCCGCCGCCGGCATCGGCGCGGGGCACGAGCGAGAGCCGGAGCGCCTCGGCGAGGGGTGTCGCGTCGGGGTCGAGGGCCGCCTCGGCGAGCGTGAGCACGTCGCCCACGGACGCGCGCCAGCCGCCGGCGCCGACCGTCGGCTCGGTCCAGGTCCACCGCGGGACCGGCGCCCCGCCCGGCCCGTGGGGTGTGGCCAGCCGGGCGCGCTCCGCCTCGGGGACGACCACGAACGTGTCGTCCATGCCCAGCGGCGCCAGCACGCGCGTGCGGACGAGCGAGGCGTAGTCGGTCTCGACCCGCCGCGCGAGCGCGAACCCGAGCGCACCCGCGCCGGCGTTCGAGTAGGCGTAGGCCGCGCCCGGCCCCGAGGCGGGCTCGACCTCCGCGAGGAACGCGAGGAGGAGGTCGGGGCCGTAGGCCGCGTACGGGTCCATCATGTCGGCCCCGTCGAACGCGTTCGCGGCCAGGCGCGGCAGGCCCGACGTGTGCGCCGCGAGGTCGGCCAGGCGAATCGGTCCGTCGGCGTGCGCGCCCACCTCGGCGCCCAGGAGGTCGGCGAGGGGCGTCTCGAGCGTCACCTCGCCGCGCCCGACGGCGTCGGCGAGGGCGAGCGCCGTCAGCACCTTGCTGATCGAGCCGATCTCGTAGAGCGTGCTCGGCCCGGCCGGCGTCCCGGCTGTGTCGGCGTCGCCCACCGAGGCGGTCCACCGCTCGCCTCCGGCGACGATGCCGACCGTGAGCGAGGGCAGGCCCGCCTCGGCGGCGTGCGCGCGCACGAGCGAGTCGAGAGGAATGGGCTGGGACGACACCGAGGCGGCGGCAAACACGGCCGCTACGGCGGCGAGGCGTCGGAGGTGGAGGGCGTGCGTCATCGGGGGTCAGAGGTCAGGTCGGTGAGGAGAGCCGCGAGGCGGTCGCGGAGGGGAATCAGCTCGTCGCGCACGGCGCGCTGGTTGAGGCGGTAGACCCACACGAGGAGGCCGCCCATGAGGATGACGGCCGCGACGACGACGTCCGCCTCGAAGGGCATGGCAGGCGCTTCGGTCCATCGGGTTGCGGGGAGTGCGCTCCCGAGGATCTCGATGAACGGCCCCACGGAGAGCGGCAGCAGGTACCACCAGGCGACGGTCCGCACGAGGCGCACCTGCACCTCGACGCGGGCCAGCGCCACGCGCACCGCCTCGGCGGGCGGGAGCGCCGGCGACGGGCGCGGCGCGCGGAGCCGGGCGCGCCACATCCACGCGATCGCGAACATGGCACCGCCGACTGCGAACGCGGCCCCGAGGCGGGCGACGGACGGTGCGTCGCCGTCGAGGAGCGTCGGGCCGAACACGAGCATGATGACCCCGGCCGCGGCCGCCTCGGTGAGGTCGCGCCACAGGATCCTGCGGTCGAACAGGGCCGCCCGGGTGCGCAGGTCGGCGAGGCGGTCGGGGGGGACCGGCGGCGGGGCGTCGGGCGCCGCCTGCCAGACGGCCTGGATCTCGGCGTAGGTCATGACGTGGGGAGGGGGTCGGCGAGCCGGTCGGCGAGGCGGGCGCGCGTGCGGTGGAGGCGCACGGCCACGTTCGAGACGCTCAGGCCCAGCACGTCGGCGATCTCGGCGTGCGGCCGCTCGTCGAGCGCGAGGAGCACGAGGGCGCGGTCCACCTCGGGGAGCGTGCGGATGGCGGCGTAGAGCCGGTCGAGCGCGTCGGTGTGGGCGGTGTCGGCGGCCGGGCCGCGCGCGTCGGCCCGGGCGGCCTCGACGGCCGCCGGCGCCTCGACGGTCGCTCGGCGGTCGCGCGTGCGGACGGCCCCGAGCGCCACGTTGAGTGCGATGCGCGTCAGCCACGTCCGCTCCGAGGCGTCGCCGCGGAAGGCGGGGAGCGCGCGCCATGTGTGGAGCAGCATCTCCTGGTAGAGGTCCTCGCGGTCGGCGGGCGTCCGGGTGTAGGCCCGCGCGATGCGCCACGGCACGTCGGCGTGGGCGTCGAGGAGGGCGGCGAAGCGGGCGTCGAGCGAGGGCACGGAGGGGGCGGGGGGCGCCGAGTTGGTTGCCGCTCGGGCGCGCACCTTACACGACCCGTCCGCTTTTTTTCCTCCGCCCACCTCGGGGCACGGTCTCGGGGGCTCGCCTCGGGGCCGGATTCCCCGCCCCTTCGCAACCCCCGGCCCCCGAGGCGGTAAATTGCCAGTGCCGGTCGCCTCGGAGCGTTTCGCTCGGCGGCTCGCCGGCAGAGTGAGGGCACGTCCCGTACGGCCAGCTCCCTCTGAACCCCGCCAGGGCCGGAAGGCAGCAACGGTAGGAGGTCGATGCGGCGCGATACGGATCGCGTGCCCTCACTCTTTTTTTTTGGTTCCCCGCGTGACGCTCGCCGTGATCCTCACCCTGCTGCCCCTCGCTCAGGCCGCGCCTCCGGGCGGCCTCTTTGGCAACCCCCTCATCCTCATCTCGGTCCTCTTCCTCGTGATGTACTTCACGATGATCCGGCCGCAGAGCAAGCAAGCGAAGGCCCACCGCGAGCTGGTCGGCAGCCTTGCCAAGGGCGATCGGATCGTGACCATCGGCGGCATCCACGGCACCATCAAGTCGGTCGACGACACAACGATCCTGGTCGAGGTCGACGGCGGGACGAAGCTCCGCTTCGACAAGGGCAAGGTGGCCTACAAGGTCAACTCGACGACGGCCGAGGAGAAGAAGTAGGGCCCCCCCCGCTTCGATGCCGGGGTAAGGGGAGGCGGGGCGAGGAGCGTCGGAAGGGCACGCTCGCTCGCGGCCCCATGCGCCTCCTCCTGCTCGCCCTCGCCCTCGCGCTGCCCGTTGCCGGCTGCGCGCAGGCGCCCAGCCCCGAGGCGGAGCAGGCGCTGCCCGGCTTCGCCACCAACACGGCCCAGCGGACCATCGACCTGTCCGAGCTGATGTCGGGCGGCCCGCCCAAGGACGGCATCCCGTCGATCGACGCGCCCCAGTTCGTGAGCGCCGAGGCCGCCTCGGGGTGGCTGGCGCCGCAGGAACCGGTGATCCTGCTCGAGGTGGGCGACGAGGCGAAGTTCTACCCGCTCCAGATCCTGACGTGGCACGAGATCGCCAACGACACGCTCGGCGGCCGGCCGGTCGCCGTCACGTTCTGCCCGCTCTGCTACAGCGCCGTCGCCTTCGACCGCCGCGTGGAGACGGGTGGTGAGACGCGGACCCTCTCGCTCGGCGTGTCGGGAATGCTCCGGTTCTCGGACATGGTCATCTACGACCGCCAGACCGAGACGCTGTGGCAGCAGTTCACCGGCGAGGCCCTCGTGGGCGATCTCGTGGGGACGACGCTCGAGATCCTGCCCGCTCAGATCGTCTCGTTCGCCCAGGCCCGCGCGGCGCACCCCGAGGCGCCGGTCCTCTCGCGCGAGACCGGCCACGCCCGCGACTACGGCCGCAACCCGTACGCCGGCTACGACGACGTCGGCGCCCGCCCGTTCGCGTTCCGCGGACCCGAGGACGGGCGGCTCCCGCCGATGGCGCGCGTGGCGGCCGTCGAGGTCGAGACCGCCTCGGGGCCGGCGTTCCGGGCCTACCCCGCCTCGGTGACGCGCGAGCGACGCGTGGTGCACGACACCCTCGGGGGCCAGCGCATCGTCGTCTTCCACGCTGACGGCGCGACGACGGCGCTCGGCGCCGCCCAGATCGCCGAGGCCCGAGAGGTGGGCACGACGGGCGCGTTCCGCCCCGAGGCGGCGGTCGACGGCGAGACGACGGCGCTCACGTTCCGCTACGACAACGGCGCGTTCGTGGACGACCAGACGGGCAGCCGCTGGCGCGTGACGGGCGAGGCCACCGCGGGGCCGCTCGCGGGGGCGGAGCTGGCGCCGGTCCTCCACCACGACACGTTCGCCTTCGCGTGGTTCGCCTTCCGCCCGGAGACGACCGTCTACGCCGAGTAGCGCGAGCCCCGAGGCGGCTACGCGCGCTCGTCCGCCTCGGAGGTCGGCTCCTCGCCCTCCGTCCAGTAGCCCCAGCTCGACTGCCGGACGCGGTCGTCGCCGAGGCCGGTGAACAGCATGAGCGGGCGGACCCAGCCGTGGAGCGTCTTCTTGAGGCGCCCCTGGTCGAGCCGGCGGTGGTCGCGCTCGTACACCTTCAGCCCGTGGGCGTAGATGACGCGCCAGCCCGCCTTGCGGACGCTCCACAGCGCGTAGATGTCCTCGTTGGCCGTCAGCGCGGGGTCGAAGCCGCCAGCGTCCAGGAGCGCGCGGCGGCGGTGGATCATGTTCGACCCCGAGCCGGCCGGGATCGTGAGCCAGGCCGCGGCGCGGATGCCGAACGAGAACAGCTTGTAGTAGGTCCGGTAGGCGTCGTCGGCGGAGTACTTGCCTCCCTGGACCGCGCCCACCGCGTCGCCCACGTCGAGGGCCTGCCACGCCTCCCAGTAGCTCTCGCCGAACGACATGTCGGCGTCGGTGAAGAGGACCCACTCGGTCTGTGCCGCCACGAGGCCGATCTGCCGCGCCTCGGGGATCGTGCCTTGGTCGGCGATGACGGTCGTGCGCTCGGGCCGGGCCGCCGCGATGCGCTCGCGTGTGTCGTCATCGCTCGCGTCGACCACCACGAGGTGGACGCGCGGGTCGATGCTTGCCAGGAACGGGCCGATGTTGTCGGCCTCGTTCTTGGTCGGCACCGTCACCGTGAGGTCGTCGAGGCGCATGGGCGGCGAGAGGGAGGAACACGATACGCCCTAACTTCGCGCTGCACCTCCCGTCCCCCCGTGCCCGTCCGATTCTTGGTCCTCGGGGTCGCCCTGGCCTCTGCCGCCGCCGCGCAGCCGGCGCGGACGGTGCCCGTGGGCGACCCGGCTTACGCCTACGTCGAGCGGCTCCAGCGGCGCGGGCTGCTCCTGGACCTCCACCCGACCGCCCTGCCCTACACCGAGGCGGAGCTGACGGAGGCGCTGGCGACCCTCGACGGGCACGCCCTGCGGGGCCCCGAGGCGGAATGGGCGGGCCTCCTCCGGACCCGCCTCGGGGGTGCCGCGCCGGAGGCGGACGAGCTGGCCCTGCGCGCCCACCTCGGGGCCGGCGCGGCCGCCAGCACGTCGGCCCGGTTGGATCCCCTCCGGCCGCTCGACGGCGACCCGACGCTGCCGGTCGGCGACGGCGCCGTCTACCCCGAGGCGGAGGGCCAGGTCGCCCTCGGCGCAGGCCGCCTCGTGGCCCAGATCGGCCTCCGCCACAGCGTCTACGCCAACGACGACCCCGACGGGCTCGACGTGGCGAACCGCCTGATGATCCGCAACGAGGAGGGCTACGTCGCCTACCGAGGGGCGCGGGCCGACGTGGCGCTGGGGCGGATCGGGGTCCACTGGGGGCGCGCCGGGCGCGACGCGCTCTTCCTGAGCGACAACCCGCGGCCCTACGACGCGCTCCACCTCCGCCTCGGGGGGCGGCGCGTCGCCGTGCGCAGCGTCCTGGGGCAGCTCGACGCCGCCCTCCTGGACGGCACCTTCACCGACGTGACCGGGCTGCGCCCCGGCGACCGCCCGAGCGACCAGCCCCGGATCAACCGCTACGTCTCGGCCCACCGGTTCGACTGGCGGCCGTCGCGCCACGTCCTGCTGTCGGTGATCGAGAACGCGATCTACTCGGGCGCCAACGCGGGGCCGTCGCTGACCTACCTGCTGCCCACGCAGGGCTTCTCGTTCCTGATCGACAACACGCCCAAGGACGTCGAGAACAACGGGGCCGTGGGCGGCATGCTGTGGGCGTACTACCGCGGGTGGACGCTCCACGGCGAGGTGTTCATGGACGACTTCGACATCCTCGACGCCGCCGAGCCGACCTCGGCGGCGCTGACGGGCACGCTCACGCGGGCCGGTGTGCTGCCCCGCCTCGACGCCGAGCTGGGGCTGACGGCGGTGACCGCCCGCGCCTACAACACCAACCAGCCCGAGGGGCGCTACCTCTACGCCCTCCGCGGGCTGGCGCAGGAGTTCAGCGACTTCGTCCGCCTCGACCTCCGGGCCGACTGGTACGCCGCGCCCGGCCTCACGCTCTCCCCCGAGGCGGTGATGCTGTGGCAGGGCCAGCGCTCGCCCGAGAGCCCGTTCCCGACCAACGAGGAGGCGCGGACCATCCTCACGGGCGACCTCGACCGGACCCTCCGCCTCGCCCTCGACGCGCGCTACCAGCGCGACCCGCGGTGGTGGCTCGCGGCCGACCTCGGCGTCAACCTCTCCGACGAGGTGCCGAACCGGGGCGTGCACGGGCTCGTCCGCCTCGGGGCGCGGATCGGAACGGCGGGGACGGTCCGGGCGGATTTTTAGGTGGCGAGAGCCGTTTCGTAGAGGCTGAAGAGCCGGTCGAACGAGGCCTGCCACGAGAACGCCTCGACGGCGTGCTGCCGCGCGGCGGCCCCGAGGCGGGCGCGATCGTCGGCCGCGCGGAGGAGGTTCTGGGCCATCGCCTCGGCGTCGTCGACGGGGCCGAGGAAGCCGGTGCCCGGCGGCACGCGCTCGATGAGGGCGCCGGCGGCCACGCCCACGACGGGCAGCCCGCACGCCTGCGCCTCGATGACCGAGAGGCCGAACGTCTCGTGCGGACCGGCCGTCAGGTACACGTCGGCCGAGGCGAGGAGGCGGGCCAGCGCGGCGCGGTCGGTGAGAAAGGGGAGGACGCGGATCGGGTCGCCGGCCGCCTCGCGCGCCTCCAAGCCGGCGCGGTGCGGCCCCTCGCCGACGAACACGAGGCGCGCCGCTCGCTCGGCGTCGGCGCGGCGGACGGCCTCGACGAGCGTCGGCGTCCGCTTCTCGGAGTCGAGCCGGCCGGTGTAGACGGCCAGGACGCCGCCCTCGGGCACCCCGAGGCGGTCGCGCAGGGCGGCGTCGGCATGGGCTGGCGAGAACACCTCGGGGTCGACGCCCGGCGTGACCACGTGGACGTCGCCGAGCCCGTGGCCGGTCACGCGGGCGGCCTGGAACGGCGACGGCGCCAGGCAGAGGTCAGCGCGGCCCAGGACGGTGCGCGCGTAGACTGCGGCCGCCCTCCCGACGCCCCGCCCGAGCGTCGGGCCGAGGAGCTTGCCGGCGTACACCTCGGCGTAGGACGCCGCGAAGTCGGTGTGGGCCTGCATGGCGAGGGCCGCCGGCCGCGAGCGCCGGGCGCGCCGGCGCCACGCGAGCGCCGGCCCCCACTCGGTGGGCATGTAGAAGGTGCCCACCTCCACGACGTCCGGCGCCGCCTCGACGAGGGCGGCGAGGACGCGGCCGGGCCGCGAGAACCAGCGGTAGGGCGCCGCGCCTCGGATGAGCGGGGCCTCGACCGTGATCGTCGTCGCGCGCTCCTCACGCTGGATGCCGTCGCGCTCGCCCGGCACGACCGCGACGTGCGCGTGGTCGGTATGGTCGAGGACGTACCGGCGCTTGGCGTCGATGTAGGTCCGGATGCCGCCGCTGGTGGCGTGGTAGGCGTGGGTGAGGTCGCAGACGGTCATGGCACGCCGCTCCGGCGGCGTCGGCCCCTCGGCATCAGCCGCGCACGGCCGGGGCCGCCTCGGGGACTCCGTCCGCCGGCCCCGAGGCGGGGGGGAGGGCGGGCGCCGGCGCCAGGCCGAGGACGGCCTCGCCCTGCTCGTAGGCCACGTCGACCGGGATGCCCGCCTCGGCGACGCGGTCGAGGCTCGCGGTCAGCGCGGGCGTCATCCGGCCGTACTCCCGCACGAAGGCGTCGACGGCCTCGTAGTCGCCGTCGCCCTGGAGCGTGAGGATGCGCGCGGCGAGCGCCTCGGTGGCCGCCGCGACCGAGTCCGGCACGACGCGCCAGACGGTCCCCGACGCGGCCGCCTCGGGGACGAGCGCGCCGCGCTCGCGGAAGGCGTTGAACCGGATCAGGTTGGCCCGGCCGTGCGCGCTCGACGCCCCGAACCGGAGCGAGCGGAAGATGGAGGCCACGAAGGTGACCTGGTGCTCGGCGAGCGTCGCCTCGGCCCAGTCGCCGCGCGCGATGAGCCGCTGGACGAGGTAGAGCCCGAGCACGTCGGCCTTGCCCTCCTCGAGCGCCGCGGCGCGGTCCTGGAGCGCCTCGCGGACCCGCCGGCCGTCGAGCGTGGTCGTGATGCCGAGCCCGTGCGCCACCTCGTGGAACATCGTGTTGCCGAAGAAGGCGTCGAACGTCACGAGGTCGCGCTGGTCCTCGGGCAGGAGCACGTCGGCGATGGGGAGGAGGATGCGGTCGAACTTGGCCCGCATCACGTTCTGGAGCTGGAGCCGCCGGCTGCCTGCTTCGAGCTGCACCGCCTCGTCGTTGGGCAGGTGGATCGCGATGGTCTTCGAGCCCGCGTCGCCGTCGCCGGCGGCGAACAGCACGTCGTAGGCGCCGAGGTCGGCGTCGGCCCCGGGCGCCTCGGCCTTGTACTCGCCCGGCACCGGCAGGCCGCGTTGCAGCGCGGGCAGCAGCGCCGCGTAGGCCCCGAGGCGGTCGCTCCACGCTTGGTCTTTCAGGAGCACGTATCCCTCGTGGGCCGCCTTGAAGCCCGTGAGCCCGTCCTCGTACGTCTCGATCGGCCCGATGACGATGTCGAGCGGGTTCGCCCGCATCTCCATCCACGCGCGGTCGCTCGCGCGGTAGTCGTCGGTGAGGAGGGCGTCGGCCCGGAGGCGGAGGTAGCGCGCCAGGCCGTCGTCCTGCGCGAAGTCAGCGGCGGCGCGGAGGTGCGCGGCGGCCCGGCCGTGCTGGTCCGCAAACACCTCGTGGTAGGGGATTCCGACGAGTTGGCCCTCGACGCGCCGGACGAGCGTGTAGAGGCTCGTCAGGTTGCGCTCGGGGTAGAGGTCGGCCGTCTCGAGCAGCTCCTCGCGGGTGAGGTCGGGCGGGTAGAGGTTGGCGCCCGGGGGCTTCTCGCCCGCCTCGGGGAGGAAAGGCGCGTTGCCGTCGAGGCGGTCCCACGGCCCCTTGTTGAGCATCGCGTAGCGGCGAGCCGGCTCGCGGAGGCCGGCCAGCAGCGAGTCGCGGTCGCCGTAGGCCTGCACCCAGAACGCCTCCTCCATCGCGCGCGCCGCCGCGATGAGGTGCGGGATCATCTGGCGCGTCGAGTCGCTGAGCCCCGAGAGGTCGGCCCCGAGGCGGACCGTCGTGTACTGGCCCAGGAGGTCGCGCAAGACCGAGTCCTGCGCCGAGGCCATCTCCAGGCCGTCCGTGGTCGCCGTCGGCGAGACGCCGCCGGTGTCGCCCGCCTCGGGGAGCTGGCACCCGCCCCCGAGGAGGACGGCGAGGGCGAAGACGGCGAGGCGCATCGGCGCGGCGGACGGGGCGCGACCAAGATAGCCGGGCGCCCTGCCCGCCTCGGGGCCGGGCCTACGAGGCGGCCGTGAGCGCCGCGCAGATCGGCGCGAGCCCCTTGATCTTCGCGTTGGTGCCCGGGTCGAAGCGGATCGTCGTCCCGACGATCACCTGCTGGTTGGGGCAGGCGCGGACGGGCTGGCGGTCGTCGCAGTTCGGGCGGTAGGCGCCGTCGGTGTCCCACTGCCCGTTCGACCGGCGGATGGGCCGCGTCCGGGCGTTCGGGCGGCGCTGGAGGTCGACGGTGACGCCGCGGACGGAGAGCCCCTTCATCTCCTGATTGTTGTCGTTGTGGCACACCTGGAGGCTCTTGAGCGCCGTCAGGTCATCGCCGCGGTGGAAAATGGGGTACCGGGGCGTGCCGCCGTTGAACATGGCCCCGATGTTCTGGTATGTCTCGACGGGATGGAGGACGGCGAATCCTGGCGTGCTAATCAGAGCCAATGGGTAGACGTATCGGGCTTGGCCCAGTCCGTCGACCGTGGGGATGCCGCCCAAATCAGCGAGGTACTCGTCCCAGGACGGTACCGTGTTCATCCCCACCGAGGTGAGGCTGATGTTGGTCGGCCCGCCTCGGTTGCAGCGCTGGAACTCGGAAAGCCCGAGGTGGATGTCGCCGTCGACGAGGCGCGCCCACCAGAGCGAGAGGTAGCACGGGTTGTCGGCCCGCTCGCCGAGCGAGATGCCGTAGACCCAGGCGCCGTTCGGCGCGCGGAGTGTGGCCCCCCGCCGCGCGGTGCTGCCCGAGACCGGAAGGGTCGACACCGAGGTGTGACGGTGCGCGGTGGGAGGCTGAGAGAGCGCAGCCGGCGGCGTGTTGGAGATCCGCTGGCCGGACGAGCTGCCCTGGCTGAACGTTCCGGACTGCGCGGTGGCGCTGGCCGAGAGGGTGACCGCGAGGGCGGCGGCGAGGAGGAGTCGCATCGGGGTGAGGGGAGGTTCGCCCTTCCTCCGCACCGATCCCGCCTCGGGGGTCACGCCCCGGACAAGATGGATTCCCCACAGGCTCCCCGAGGCGGTCCGGCAGGTGAGGACCCCGTCCGCCGCTACGACTCGATGGAGAGGAACCCGCAGATCGGCGCGACGCCCTTGATCTTGGCGTTCCGCCCGTCGTCGTAGTGAATGTCGACGCCGATCACGACCTGGCCGTTGGGGCAGGCACGGAACGCCCGGCGGTGGTCGCAGTGGGGTCGGTACACGCCGTTGTTGATCCACTCGCCGTTGCCGTCCTGAATCGGCCGCGTACGGCCTCGGCTGTCGCTCGGCGTGAGCGTGAGCGTGACGCCCCGGGCCGTGAGCCCCTTCATCTCCTGGTTCGATTCCTTCTGGCAGACGGAGAGGCTCTTGATCGCTGTCAGCTCGCCGCCCCGGTGCAGGATAGGGTAGCGCGGGGTGCCGCCGTTGAACATCGCGGCGAGGTTCTGGTACGCCTCGCTCGGGTGAGAGAGCACGTGGATCACGTTCATGTACGTGTTGTACGCGTCGATGGTAGGACTAGGATCGTCCACGTCCACATGGTACTCTGACACAAGGGCGTCCCACGACGGTACCGTGCGCATCCCGATCGACGAGAGACTGTGGTTGGTCGGGCCGCCTCGGTTGCACGCCTGGAACTCGGAGAGCCCGAGGTCCACTCTGCCGTCCTCGGCGGTGGCCCACCAGAGGGAGAGGTAGCACGGGTTGTCGGCCCGCTCGCCGAGCGATATGCCGTAGACCCACGCGCCGTTCGGCGCGCGAAGCGACTGGCGTCGTTCGGCGGCGTCGCCCGAGATCGCGAGCGTCGACACCGAGGTGTGGCGGAGGGAGTAGGTGGAGGGCGAAGCGGGCTGCATCGCAGCCACGCCCGCCGCGCGACGCTCCTGGGCGTCGGCCGGGGCGGACACGAGGGCGCACAGGGCGAGAAGGACAAGAGGACGCATCGGACAAGGGGCGGGTTCAGACGTCCTCCGCACCGATCCCGCCTCGGGGGTCACGCCCGGCCCCGAGGCGGCTACAGCGTGGCCTACCGCTCGATGCGTCGCGGGAAGTCCGGGAACCGCTCTGAGGCGGGCTGCTCGCCGTGCTCGCGGTGATAGACGTGCATCCGCCCGTCGGTGTCGCAGATCCAGACCTCCTCGGCGCCAGCCAGGAAGTAGAGCCCCATCTTCTCTTCGATCTCTGACCAGACGTTGAACGGTGACAGCACCTCGACGCAGACGGCCGGTGCACGCTGGACGGCGAACGCGTCCCATGCTTCGTCAACCTGCGCGGCAGTGAACCAGCCGACGTCTGGGACCTTGACGCCGTCCTCTGTCTCGACAGCGACCTCCGTGATGCTCTCGCCAAGGCCGCCCCCGAGGTCGTCGAGGAGCCGGGCGATCCGCTTCTGATAGAAGCCGTGGCGGAAGCGGGTCGGGCTCATGAGGATCTGACCGCGAGCGTTGGTCTCGACCTTCGCCGGGACGTTCTGGAGGTACGCGAACTCGGGGTCCGAGCACAGGCGCTCCCACGTGAGCACCTCGGCGGGCAGAGCGTCAGTGTCGGCGGGCATGGCTTGGGCGACGCGAGAGACGCATGGTACGGTTCGGCCTCTCGCCGGGTCCGGCCCCGAGGCGGCTACAGCGCGCCTTTGTAGCTCAGCCGGTGGGCGAGGTGCGTCGGCTGCGGCAGCTTGACCCGCTCGGCGAGCGCCAGCGACAGCCGCGCCGCGTCGCGCAGCGTGACCCGGTGGCCCACCGACACGTAGACCGGCTTGACGCGCTCGCGCGTGCGGAGCGCCTGCCCTACCACCTCGCCTCGGTGGACGAGCGGGGCGCCGCTCCCCTTCGCCTCGCCCAGCTCGCCCTCGACCGTCCCGACGAGGATCGACTTCGCCACGCCGAGCGCGGGTGCGTCCAAGAGCACCCCGAGGTGGCAGGCCAGCCCGAACCGCCGCGGGTGCGCGCGGCCCTGCGCGTCGAGCATGTAGACGTCGGGCTGCGCGCGGAGCCGCTCCAGCGCGGGCAGGATCGCCGGCACCTCGCGGAAGCTGAGCAGGCCCGGCACGTAGGGGAACGGCGTCGGCCCCTCCCAGATCGCCTGGTCCACGATCTCCCGCGCCCGCACGTCGTACACCACGACGGCCGCCCGCACGCGGTCGTCGCGGACGCTCACGTCGAGCCCGGCGACCGTCCGTACCGCCTCGAGGTCGAGGGCCGCCTCGGTGACGAGCGGTTCGAGGTCGCGCTGGATGGCGACCGCCTCGGTGGGCGAGACGTCCCAGGCGTGGGCGTGGTGGAGCGAGAGGGCGGGCACGCCGCGGCTACGCGCGCGCCTCGCTGTCCGATCCGTCCCCCGAGGCACCGTCCCCCGAGGCGCCGTCCCCCGAGGCGGGGCTCACGAACGGCGGCGGCTCGGCCTCGAGGAGGGCGGTCTCCTCGGGCGGGGGCGGCGCGTCGGCGCCGTCGGTGTCGCCGGATCGGGCCGTCGCCTGGGCGCGCGCGAACGCGTTCTGGACCGCCTCGACGTCGGGCACGGTCGAGGGGCCGTCGCGGTGGGCCTCGTAGGTCGGGCTCAGGACCTCGACGCCCGCCTCGGCGAAGCGGTCCTGGATGTGCTGGTGGATGTCGCTGTAGAGGCGCGCCATCCGGGTCACCTCGCGCGTGTAGGCGTTGAGCTGGTAGGCGACCGAGAAGTCGCCCAGCGAGGTCTGGAGCACAAACGGCCGCGGCTCCGCCTCGAGGCCGTCGGTGTCGCGCGCGGCCTGGAGAAGCAGGCGGTGGACGTCGGGCCAGGGCACGTCGTAGCCGATCGTGATCGTCGTGTGGAGGACGACGCCGCTCCCCTCGCGGGCCATCACCGAGTAGTTGACGATGTGGTTCGAGAGGACGGTCGCGTTGGGCACCGAGATGTCCTCGTTCTTGGGCGTCCGGATGCGCGTCACCAGGAACGTCTTCTCGACGACGTCGCCGAACGTGTCGCCCACCTTCACGCGGTCGCCCACGCGGAACGCCCGCGTGTACGTGAGCACGACGCCGGCCACCATGTTCGAGATCGCCGACGACGACCCGAGCGAGATCAGGAGCCCGAAGAAGACGGTCAGGCCCTGGAACGCGATGCTCTCGGCGATCGGCGTGTACGGGTAGATCAGGACCAGGCCGACGACGATCAGGAAGAACTTGACGATCTTGCGCGTCGGGTCGGCCAGCTCGGCGTGGAAGCCGGCGAACTCGAGGTCGCCGCGCGCGATCTGGGCGAAGAAGTAGTCCGAGAGCCGGATCACGTAGCGCACCACGACGACCGTCACCAGGATGGCGATCACGTTGTCGATCGACGCCAGCAGCATCGCCCCCAGGCTCCGCAGCGGCGAGAGCGCGGCGTCGAGGAGGTTCTCGCTCCAGGTCTGCGTCCACGGGAAGAGCCCGAAGACGGTCGTCAGGAAGATGTAGACCAGGACGAGCGAGACCCCGAGGCGGACCCCCCCGGCCAGGCCGCGTCCCAGGCGCCGCACCTGGTCCTGGCTGACGACCTCGAAGGTTCGGATCCGGATCGGCCGCATGAAGAGCCGCCGCGCCGCCGCGGTGCGGGTGTCGAGCCACGCGAACAGCCGCCCCAGCCCGCGCAGCGCCAGCAGGAGCACGAAGAAGAGGACGACCGTGAGCACGGCGCTCCGCAGCAGGCCGCGCAGCGTGGCCTGCTCGCGGTACCGCTCGACGCCCTCGATGACCTCGGCGCGGTAGAACGCGGCCGCCTCGGAGCGAGACTGCGCGAGGCCGCGCGCGTCCGCCTCGGTGACGCTCATCACGATGAGGTCGCCGGCCTGGAGGAGTGTGAACTCGCGCCCGGCCACGAGGCGGAGCGAGTCGGGCGCGATCTCGCGGCGCTGGGCGAGGTCCCCGAGGCGGGCCGAGAGCCGCGTGGCGCGCTCGGCCAGCGAGAGGTCCCCGAGGCCGCCCCAGACCTGGAAGAGCGTCCGCCCGAGGAGGTCGACGTCCACCCCCTCGCCGAGCATCTCGGCGACCGTCGTCGTGGTGTCGGTGAGAGCCTCGACGGCCGCCTCGTCGACCTGCGCCGCGACCGAGTCGGCGACCTGGATCGCGAGCGAGTCGACGGCAAGCGAGTCGACGACGAGCGAGTCAGCCGGGGCCGGATCCGGGGCCTGGGCCGCACATGGCGCGGCCATCAGGGCGATGCCAGCGACGGCGAGGCGGGCGAGAGGCGACATGCGGGGGAGAGTCGTCCCCTACGTTACGTCGCGAGGTGGCGTAGCGCCTACTCCTCGGCCATGCACCAGATGAGCCCCACCGGCACCTGCCCGTCGATGTCAACCCCGAGGCGGCCGAGCGTCTCGGCCTCAGGAACCTCCGCCGTCCAGGCGTTGCGCACGCCCTCGCACGAGAGGGCGAGCATGAACCGCTGGGCCGCCGTCAGGCAGCGCTCGTGGAGGTGGGCGCGGTGGTCCGCCTCGGTGGAGCCGCGCACGGTCACAAGCACGCACGTGTCGCTGGCGAACCCGGCCGGCCGGAACGTGCGGAGCTGGGCTCCGGCGGCGACGGGCAGCGCGGCGATGCGGCAGGGCGACGACGCGAAGGCGCCGGACACCGTCCCGGCCTCGTCGAGCGCGCGCTGAATGGCATCTCCCACGTCCACCGCCTCGGGGGAGCGAGGCGACGTGCCGAACGGAGACTGGACACTCAGGCCGATCATGGTGCGGTGGCGGGATGCCGGCCCTATTCCCAAAGCGCGTGCCACTCGCCGCCGATGTGGCTGGCGCCGGCGGGCGGGTTCCCGGAGATGACGGGGGCGGGGGTTTCCTTCTCCGAATTGTCATCGATTCCCGGACACGATGGCCCCTGTGAACGCAGAGAGCGCCGCCGCGAGCGAACCGGCCCGAGGCGCAGAGCGCCCGATGGCGGCCCCGATTCGTAACGCGGCCCCGAGGCGGGGAGGCTTCGAGAGGCGGCGGCCAACCTTCCGGACGGCTTCACACGAGACGCCCGGCGTGCGCTTGCTCCCCGTTTCGGCGGGGGGCTATGTTGGTCGCCCTTGCGCGTTCCGCGACATCGGACGCTGCGGGCTCTTAGCTCAGTTGGTTAGAGCGCGTCGTTGACATCGACGAGGTCACTGGTTCGAATCCAGTAGAGCCCACCGAGGCAGGGCATGAGCCGAGACAGCGCGCCAGGACGGGGCAAATAGGTCGCCCCCAGGGAGTCTTCGCAGCGCGGGGTCGGGGGCTATACCCCCACGCGGGGTAGTTTGGCGAGTCTCTTGGCACCGCTGCGATGCACCGCCTCGGGGAGACCCGCCCCTCCGGGGCCACGTTCTTCCGGCGCTCCCCGTGCGCCAAAAGCCCATAGTCATTCGCGCCCGACGAGGCCTCGGCCCCCCGGCTCGCCTCTGTATCGTGCCGTGTCCCGGCGTGCGCTCTCGACAGATGTCGGCGCCCTTCCCGAACCCGCAGATCATGCCCAGTCAGCCCTCCGCCCCGCGCCGCCCTGCTGCCCAGAGCACGTCCCGGAAGAAGCAGATCGAAGAAGTCCTCGACGTCCTCTACCGCCGCCGGTGGATCGTCGCGGCGACGCTTCTGGCCGTCCTCGCCGGCACGGCCGCCTTCGTGCTGACCCGCACGCCGCTGTACCAGACGTCGGCGTTCGTCCTCGTCGACCTCGGCCGCTCGAGCGCGTCGAACGCTGCTGGCAGCCCCGTCGTCGAGTCCGACCTCTTCGTCCGCGACGGCCGCACGATCGGCAAGGAGCTGTTCATCCTCAACGCCTCGCGCGGCATCCGCGAGCGCGTCAACGAGCGCCTCGAGGCCGAGATGGGCGAGGTCCCCGAGGGCAACGTGTCGTTCTCGCAGGCCAGCCGCGACGTCGCCAGCGCCATCCAGATCACGGCCATGAGCCGCGACCCCGAGGCGGCCTCGGCCCTCGCGAACGCCTTCGCCGAGGAGTACGTCAACCAGACCCAGATCTCGAGCCGCAGCTACCTCACCACCACCCGCGAGTTCCTCGAGGAGCAGGCCTCGCGCCTCCGCGAGGAGCTGGACGCGGCCGAGGGCCAGGTGGCCGGCCAGATGGCCGCCTCGGGGACCGCCTCGATGGGCACCGGCGCGCTCGTCAACCAGCTCTCGGGCCTCCGCGCGCAGCGCGACGCCGCCCAGATCCAGCTCCGGACGCGCCAGTTCCGCCTCGAGTCGATCAACGACCAGCTCAGCGACATCGAGCCCCGCCTCGCCGAGCGGATGTCGTCGAACACCGAGCGCCGCATGACGCAGATCGAGGCCAACCTCGCCGAGCAGGAGCAGGCCCTCCGGGTCTTCACCGATCGCCAGGCCGCCGGCGAGCCCACCGACGTGGCCGCGGCGAACCAGATTCGCCAGCGCATCGCCGAGCTGGAGCGGGAGAAGCAGGACCTCTCCGGTCAGTTCATCGGTGAGGTCATGGGCGCCGGCGGCATCGCCGCCCCGCAGCAGGCCCTCTCGTACGTGACCGACCTCAAGGGCACCGCCGCCCAGGAGCAGATCGAGATCTCGGCCATGCAGGGCTCGATCGGCCAGCTCAACCAGCGCATCGCGGAGCTCCAGGGCGAGCTGTCGCGCGCGCCGACGGCGGTGACCGCCCTCGAGCGCGTCTCGCGGGACCGCGCGCACGCCGCCCAGATGTACGAGAGCGTCGTCTCGCAGCTCCAGGCGGTCAAGATCCAGGAGGAGTCGGAGCCGGGCTACGCCCGCGTCCTCCGCGCCGCGCCGACGCGGTACCTCCCGGTGGGCGCCCCGCTCAAGAAGTCGCTCGCCTTCGCCCTCCTCGGGGGCCTCGGCCTGGGCCTCGTGCTCGCGCTCGCCCGCGACAAGGTCGACAACCGGGTCCACAAGCCCGAGCACGTCTCGGCCCTCGGCCTCCCCGTTCTCGAGGCCATCCCGGACCTCGCCCCGACCATCCGAGACGAGTACGACGGCGCCGAGACCATCGAGGTGGGCGGCCGCTCGGTCGTCTCGGAGCTGGTCACGCTCCACTCGCCGCTGTCGCCCGCCTCGGAGACGTACCGCCACCTCCGCACGGCCGTCCAGTTCAGCCGCCCCGACGTGATGGTGCGCACCATCGTCGTGTCGAGTGCCGCGGCCGGCGAGGGCAAGTCGACGACGGCCGCCAACCTGGCCGTGACGTTCGCGCAGGCCGGCCGCAAGACGGTCCTGATCGACGCCGACATCCGCCGCCCGCGCGTCCACGACGTGTTCGGCGTGCCGACGCAGCCGGGCCTCGCGCAGGTCCTCGAGGTGGGCCAGACCGAGCCCGACACCCTCCAGGTGTGGCTCGACGGCTCGTTCAAGAGCACCGTCGACGACCTCTACATCGTCCCCACGGGCGCCATCGCGGTCGAGACCGCCGTCGACCTCCCCGAGGCGGACGCCCGCGCCCGGGTCACCAACCCGTCGGAGCTGCTCGGCTCGGGCACGTTCCGGCAGCTCCTCGAAGACCTCAAGGAGGTGGTCGACGTCGTCATCATCGACACGCCCCCGGTCCTTGCCGCCACCGACGCGGTCCTGCTCTCGACGCAGGCCGACGCGACGCTCCTCGTCGCGAGCGCGGGCAAGACCAAGGCCGGCGACATCGAGCAGGCCTTCGCCCACCTGAACGACGTCGGCGCGCGCGTCATCGGCGCGGCGCTGAACCGCTTCTCGCTCAAGAACGCGCTCGGGTACGCCTACACGTACGGCCACTACTCGCGCTACGGCCCCTACTCCAAGTACGGCCCCTACGCCGAGGCGGGGAAGGCCGGCCAGAAGCGCCGCCGCCTCTCGCGCCTCGCCCGCCGCGGCGCCTCGGGCGACGCCTCTGACTCCAACGCGTAGCCCCGACACACCATGCGACCGACAAACGCGCTCCTCGTCTTCGCTGCGTTGCTCGTCGCCGGGGCTGCCCACGCCCAGGTGGTCCTCCCCGGCGACGACATCCAGGCCAGCGGGGTCTCCTACATCGTCTACACCGAGCCCGGCGCGCCCACCGTCGAGATCACAGTTGTGGGGGAGGGCGTTCGGAGCGGGATCTACCGCCTCCAGGAGGGGACGACCCTCACGCAGCTCGTGGCCCTCTCCGGAGGCGTCCCCACCTCGGAGGAGGGCGAGCGCCAGATCGTCACGTCGTTCATCCGCGTGCTTCGCGAGCAAGGAGGCGTGCGCAACGTCATCTACGAGGCCACGACCGAGCAGGCCATCCGCGAGCCTGGGTCGCACCCGCCGTTCCGCGACGGCGACCTCGTCGAGCTGGACATCACCTACGAAGAGGTGCGTCCGCCGGTCCGCTTCATCGACGTCGTGAACACGGTGAGCCGTGTGGCCTCGATCGTCTCGGTCGCCCTCCTCATCTTCACGCGCGTCGACAGGTTGTAGCACCTCGCCCCGATCGGGTGCCTCGGCCTCGAGGCGGACTCTGAGATGATGACGTTCACTTTCCTCGCGCTCGCGGGCGCGGTCGTCGCCGGCCTCGTCACGGCGTTCGTGACGCCTGCCGTTCGCCGGGTGGCCCTCAGGCGCGGCTGGACCGACCAGCCCGACGGTCGGCGGAAGACGCACAAGACCCCGACCGCCTCGGTGGGGGGGCTCGCCATCGTGGCGGGCGTTGCGGCAGGCTTGCCGCTGGTCTTGTGGGCGGCGCCGACCCTCGGGGTCGCGGGCACCTCGGTTCCGATGGCCGCTCTGGTCGGGGCCGCTCTGGTCGTCGCAACCGGCTGGTACGACGACGTCCGGGGCCTGGGGTTTAAGGCCAAGCTGCTCGTCGAGACCGGGGTGGCGTTCCTGCTCATGGCGGCGGGGTACCAGCTCGACCTGAGCGTGGTGCCGTTCATCGGAGACACGCCCCTGTACGTGATCCCGATCACCCTGCTCTGGATCGTCGGCGTGATGAACGCGGTCAACCTGATCGACGGCGTCGACGGTTTGGCCTCGGGCGTCGCCATGATCGCGTTCCTGAGCATGGCCATGGCCTTCGGGTTTGCCGGAGACGTGGTCCTCGTCCTCGTCGCCCTGGTCTTCGTCGGCGCCCTGGCGGGCTTCCTGGTCCACAACTTCAACCCGGCCTCCATCTTCATGGGAGACTCCGGGAGCCTCTTCCTCGGCTACGCCCTCGTCGTCTACAGCCTCTCCGGCCCAACGAGCGCGGACCCGAGGCTTGGGCTGGCGGTCCCCATTCTGGCCCTCGGGCTTCCCCTCCTCGACACGGCCCTGTCGATGGTGCGACGCGGCGTCGGGCGCCGGTCCATCTGTGCCCCCGACCGGGACCACATCCACCATCGGATGGTCGATCGGATGGGCGTCAAGCAGGCCGTGCTCGTGCTCTACGCGATCTCGGCGCTGTTCGGGGTGCTCGCTCTGCTGGCCAGCCTGTCGACCTGGAGCGGTGTCACCGCGGTGGTCGTCGCCGCCTCGTCCATCGTCATCGGGCTTCTGGTGCGTCTGGGCTACGTTCGGCTGCCGTACACGCCACCCCAGATCACCTCGTCCAATGCCGCGCCCACCAGAGCTGGGAAGCGCCTCAGCGGTGACGGCGCGACCACGGGACGCCGGCTGCCCGAGCTGGTGACGTCAGACGAGACCGACACGGCCGAGTCTCTCCCGGGTGATCCGTCTCTCGCGGCTGCGAAACCGGGGGGCTCGCTGCGGATACCGTCCGGAGAGGGACGTACCCTGTTGACGAAGACGGCCCTCGATCGAAGGCCGGCGTCGGGAGGCTCGGCGATGGACGGCGAGGCCCGGTAGCCCCGCACCGCCTCGGGGCCTCTCCCATGCAGGCCACTTCCTTTGCACGGTCGTCGTCCCGTTGGCCCCCAGCAGCCGGCGCCGAGGACGTAGATTTCGCCCTCTGGATTCGCGGGCACGAACACCCGTTGAGACCGTCAGACAGCGCCTAGCATCCTCCTTCATGCTGATCTCGCCTGGGACCACCGTGGTCGTCTCTCAGAATCTCGCCGTCGCCGACCTCGGTGACGAGGCCGTCCTCCTCGACCCGAACACGGGCAACTACTTCGGCCTCAACGAGGTGGCCGCCCGCATCCTCGAGCTCGCCGCAAGCGAGACCACCGTCGACCGGATCGTCAAGGCGTTGCTCGACGAGTACGACGTCGACCGCGCCCGCCTCGAGGCGGACGTGGCGGTGTTCGTGAAAGACCTGGAGGCGAAGGGGCTGCTTAGCGTTCGATAGCGTCATGAACACGCCCGCTCCGTTCCGCACTCTCGGCCACGCCGTGCGCGTGAGCCGTGGGCTGACCGGAAGGCAGTGGGCCGCGTTGGGGCAGGCCGCCTTGTGGGTTCCGCCGACCCGGGCCGCCCTCACCGTTTTCCCCTGGCGACGCATTTCGGCCCTGTTCGACCGGGCGGAGGTGCGCGCCGTCGAGCCAGACCTCGACCGCGCCCGCACCATCGTGTGGGCGGTCGATGCGGTCGCACGCCGGGTCGTCCGCCAGCGCCCGTGCCTGACGCAGGCTCTCGTCGCGCGGCACCTGCTGCGGCGCCACGGCGTCGAGTCGTCGCTCCAGATCGGCGCTGCCCGAGACAAAGACGGGGCGTTCCGGGCACACGCCTGGCTGGAGTGGGAGGGCGAGATCGTGATCGGCGGCCAGGCGTCCAGCGCCGCCTACACGTCGTTCAAGCCGTTGACGCCTCGGGGCCACGCCACCGACGTGTCCTCCGGATGAGCGGAATCGCCGGGCTCGTCGGGCTCGACGGTCGACGCCTCGGGGAGGGCGACGTGCGACCGATGGTGGAGGCGATGCGCCACCGCGGCCCCGACCGCCTCGGGGCGTGGAGCGAGGGGAGCACGGGCCTGGGGCACGCCATGCTGGAGACGACGCCCGAGTCGCTCGCCGAGTCGCTTCCGCAGGCGGCGGGTCCCTTCGCGATCACCGCCGACGCCCGCATCGACAACCGGGACGACCTGCTCCGGCAGCTCCGGCCCGACCTTGCCGCGTTGGGTTTGGAGGCCGACGTGATCCCCGACAGCAGCCTCATCGTGGCGGCCTACGCGCGGTGGGGCACCGAATGCGTGACCCGCCTCCTCGGGGACTTCGCGTTTGCGATCTGGGACACCCGCGAGCAGGCGCTTTTCTGCGCGCGCGACCCCCTCGGCGTTCGGCCGGTCTACTACACGCACCAGCCCGGCGCCCTCTTCGCCATCGCCTCGGAGCCCAAGGCGCTGTTCGCCGTCGACGGCGTCGCGCCGCGGATCGACGAGGCGCGCGTGGCCGAGTCGCTCAGCGTGCGGATCTACGACCCCGTGGCGACGCCCTTCGCGGGCGTCGTCAAGATCCCGGCCGCGCACACGCTCACGGTCGGCGCGCAGGGGGTCTCGCTGAGCCGCTACTGGACGCTCGAGCCGCAGGCCGACGCCGGCCCGGACTACGCCGAGGGCTTCGCCGACGTCTTCACCGAGGCGGTGCGCTGCCGGATCCGGAGCGCGTTCCCGGTCGGCGCCGAGCTGAGCGGCGGGCTCGACTCGTCGGCCGTGACGGCCGTCGCCGCGCGCGAGATGGCCGGCCGGCCGCTCCACACGATCTCGCTCGCCTACAGCGACCCGCGCACCGACGAGCGGCGGTTCGGGCAGGCGATCCTTGACCGCCTCGGGGGGCAGGCCGTCGACCACTACGTCCACCCGGAGCGCGAGCGCATCCTGTCGCTCTACACCGAGATCTTCGAGATCCTCGACGACCTCCGCGTGCGCGGCAACGGCTACGGCAACTACCTCACCGCGCGCGAGGCGGGCCGCCAGGGCGTGCGCGTGCTCCTGACGGGCCAGGACGGCGACACGTCGGTCGGGCACGGGTGGGAGTGGTTCTCCGAGCAGGCGATGGCCGGCGCGTGGGACCGCGTGCGGAGCGAGTCGGAGCGCGTCTTCGACCGGTGCCGCGCCGACCAGGACGAGCACGACTCGCAGTTCTCGTACCAGCGCTCGACGCAGATCGCGAGCGCCTACGTGGCCCCGCTCCTCCAGTACTGGGCCGAGGAGAAGGCCTACCTCTCCTTCGCGAGAGCGTCGCGGGCCCTCCGCCGCCACTTCGGCGCGCCGCTCTGGGGGCCTGCGCGCCAGTACGGGCTGCAGCTCGTGATGCCCGGCGCCCTCCGCCGGCGGCGTGCCCTGCGCATCACAGCCGACACGGCCCGGAAGCGGATCCCGGCGACGCTCGACCCCGGCCTCGTCGCGCGGACGGGCGTCGTCGACCGGCTGACGCGGCAGATCCGCACCGAGGCGGCGCGGGCGCGTGGGCGCTTCACGGCCTTCGACGCGCAGCTCCGGACGCTGACCTCGGAGGTCGTCGAGGGCAACCTCCACAAGCTCGACCTCTACGCCTCCGCCTCGGGGGTCGAGGTGCGACACCCGTTCATGGACGTGCGGCTCTTGGCGTACTGCCTGGCCGTCCCGAGCGGCGCGAAGCTGCGCGACGGCTACACGCGGCACGTCATGCGCGAGGCGCTCCGCGACGACCTCCCCGGTCTCGTGCGCGACCGGATGAACAAGATGGACCACGGGGCGCAGCAGTCCCGGTTCATCTTCGCCTCGGAGCCAGACCGGGTCGAAGCACTGCTCGGCGATCCGGGCGACGGCGCGCGGTACCTCGACCTGCCGGTCGTCCGGGACCTGTGGCGGCGGGGCGTCGTCGACGCGACGTCGCTGACGGAATGGGAGGTGGCCTCACTGAGCGCGGCGATCACGACGCTCCTGTGGTTTCAGGTCTCGCCGCTGGCCCCCGAGGCGGTGGCTGCAAACGCATAAACGATGGAGTTTCCCCTCCGCCCCCCAGGAACATGCGCCAAGAGTCCCGCCTGGTGTCCACATCTGGCGCGCCGCCCCCGGTAGATGCGCCGAAACCCCCTGAGGCCGCTTGTTCGCTTCCCACGGCCTTCCTATTGTAGGGGTCCGCGAGACCGAAGACCGGATTCGTTCCGTCAACCCTCCGGTCCGTTTGTATCACTCACTTCCATGGAGGTACCACCATGAAGAAGGCTTACCAAGCTCCCGTCCTCGAAGAGGTTGGCGGCGTCGCTGCTCTCACGGCCGCTCTCGGCACGAGCACCCGCGTCGACTTTTCGGAGTTCCCGGCCCTGCCGTCGTCGACCGGTTCGTTCGACGCCTGCGACTCGGACCCGACGAACAACCCCGGCGGCGACTTCTGCGTCGACTAATAAGGCACACGCCTTATTCGGTAGGTAGTACCCCGCGCTGGCCAGTCCGGCGCGGGGTTTGCCTTGTGTATGATCCCGCCTCACCCGATCCTCCCTCCATGACTTCGGACGCGCCAACCGACCGGCAGACCTACCGCGCTTTCGGGCTCACCATCGACTCGGAGCTTCCGCTCGCCGGGTTCACGTCGGCGCCCGCCTCGGGGGCGGCCGACGTGCGCGTCCGCGTCGCCCCGCGTGAGGGGCACGACGACGGAGATCAGCACATCCTGGCCCGCGCCGAGGGAACGCTGCGCGCATCGGTCATGGCGCGCGAGGTCGTGGTGGAGCCTGATCCCTCGGCCGATCCGGACTACATCGGCGCCGTCGTGACGGGCGAGTTGTTCTCGGTCGTCCTCCGCCAGCGCGGGCAGCTCGTGCTCCACGGGTCGTGCGTCGCGCGCGACGGCGTCGCCGTCGGGTTCGTGGGCGAGTCCGGATGGGGGAAGTCGACGCTGGCCGCGTCGCTCGTCGCACGCGGGTGGCGCCTCCTGACCGACGACCTCCTCGTGGTCGATGGCATCGACCGCGGGGCGCCGGTGTCGATCCCGTCGCACCCGTCGATGCGTCTCTCCGAGCAGGCCATCGAGGCGGTCGACGGCGCCGGCCGCGAGCGTGGGCAGGCCCACGCGCTCACGTCGAAGCGCCGCGTCGACATGGCGGATGCCTTCTCGGACGAGCCGGTCGCCCTCGGGGCCATCTTCGTGCTCGACCCGCGCCTCGCCGACGCCCACGAGGCGGTGCCGCTCTCGCCCCGCGAGGCCACGCTCCAGTTCGTCGGACACACGCGCGGCCAGCGCCTGCTCCACGCCGAGGCGGTCCGGGCGGCCCACCTCATGCAGTGCGGCCGCCTCGCGCAGGCGACCCCGACGTTCCACCTGCGTCGCCGGTTCGGGCTCGACGAGGTGGGGGCGCTGTGCGATCTTGTCGAGCGCGAGGCCCTCCGTGCCGCGACGGCGGCGTAGGGCGTGTGGACAATCACCCAGATCGGCGCGCACGGCCCAGATTCCGCTCTCGCCGCGTCGCACTCGTCGTCCGGGGCTACGGCCCCGCTGCGGATCCGAGATCCGCACTCGCGCTTCTTGCGAAGCCAGAATCATGACCTCGCGCGAGCCTGACCTCGCGAATGTCCACACGCCCCAGGACGCTCCACGAATGGCAGACCCTCGGTTCCAGACCGCACGACTCCGCCTGGGCCACGCGGCGCGGGCGACGCGCATGGTGTGGGTGGCCGCGCCGGGCCTCGCCGCGACGTGGTTCGCGCTCCTCGTGGGGCAGGGCGCCGTGCCGGCGGCCATCGTCTACACGACCAAGCGCGTCGTCGACACGGCCAACGCAGCGGTCAGCGGCGGGCTCTCGGCCGAGAACCTGAGCCCGGTCCTGTTCTGGGGCGGCATCATGGTTGGCCTGATCCTCGCTCAGCGCATCCTGGCCGGGGCGGTCGGGTACGTGCAGGCGGCGCACAGCGAGGTGGTCGGCGACGAGATCAAGGCGCTGATCCACGCGAAGGCGGTCGCGGTCGACTACGCGTTCTACGAGTCGGAGGACTACCACAACAAGCTCCAGCACTCGAACAGCCAGGCGAGTACTCGCTCGCTGAGCCTGCTCCAGAACTTCGGGGCGCTCCTGCGCGACGGGATCGCGTTCGTGTCGATCGCGGCGCTCCTGGCCGTCGAGTACGCGTGGTGGCTGCCGCTGGCCCTGCTCGCGGGCACCCTCCCCGCCCTGCTCGTGGTCTCGCGCCACAACGAGCGCTACAACGCCTGGTGGCGCGCGTCGATGTCGCGCCGCCGGTGGGCGAGCTACCTCGACCTGATGGTGATCTACCCCGACTACGCCGCCGAGGTGCGGCTCTTCGGGGCCGGCCCGACGCTGGCCAAGATGTACCAGGACGCGCGGCGGTCGCTGCGCGAGGAGCGCCTGCGCCTGCTCCTGAAGCAGACGTTCGCGACGTTCGGCGCCTCGCTCCTCGGGCTGGCCACGCTTGGCGCGACGCTCGTGTGGGTGGCCCGCCGGGTGTTCGGCGGCACCGGCACGCTGGGCGACCTCGCCCTGTTCTACCAGGCGCTCAACCAGGGCCTCGGGCTGATGCGGTCGATCATGGGCGGGTTCGGCCAGGCGTACGCCAACACGCTCTTCCTCGAAGACCTCTTCCGGTTCCTCGACATCGAGCCGGGCCAGCACGACCCCGAGGCGCCGGCGCCCGTGCCGACCCGCCTCGAGGAGGGCGTCGCGTTCGAGGGCGTCACGTTCACCTACCCGGGGGCCGAGCGGCCGTCGCTGCACGACCTCAACCTCCGCCTCCCGAACGGCAAGATCACGGCCATCGTCGGCGCGAACGGAGCGGGCAAGAGCACGCTCGTGAAGCTGCTCTGCCGCCTCTACGAGCCCGACTCGGGCCGCGTGCTCGTCGACGGCACCGACGTGCGCGACTTCGACCGGGCCACGCTGCTCGAGCAGATCGCCGTCCTCTTCCAGTCGCCGGTCCATTATCAGGCCCCGGCGGCCGACAACATCCGGTTCGCCGACCTCGACGCGACCGACGACGAGGTGATCGCGGCGGCCAAGGCGGCCGGCGCCGACGACTTCCTCTCGCGCTTGCCGAAGGGCTACGAGACCAAGCTGGGCAAGATGTTCTACGAGGGCGGCGAGCTGAGCGGGGGGCAGTGGCAGCGGGTGGCCCTCGCGCGGGCGTACCTCCGGCAGGCCCCGATCCTGGCCCTCGACGAGCCGACGAGCGCGATGGACTCGTGGTCGGAGATGGAGTGGTTCGGGCGCTTCCGCGACCTGGCCGCCGACCGCACGGCCGTCGTCATCACCCACCGGTTCACGGTCGCGATGCAGGCCGACGTGATCCACGTCATGGAGGGCGGCCGCGTGGTCGAGTCGGGGACGCACCGCGAGCTGGTGGCCCTCGACGGCCTCTACGCGCAGTCGTGGCGCGAGCAGACGCGCCGCGCCGAGCAGGCCGCCCAGGGCGGTGACCTGCCCGAGGGCGACGGCGCGGCCGTCCCCTCCGGCCCGACGCTCTCGGCCGGGTGAGAGCGCGCCGACGCACGCGCTCCCGCCGGAGATCGGCGCCGCGCCCCCGCCGCAGAGCGGCGGTCGGGGCGGCGCTCCTGGACGGGGCCATGGTGACGGTCCTGGCACTCGGGCTGGCCGCGCGCCACCTCCGCCCCGAGGTGGGGCTGTGGCCGCAGGCGGCGGCCTTGGCCGTGCCCGCGCTCACGGTCGGCGCCGCGTCGGCCGGCGTGTGGTGGGCCGTCCGCGCGGCACGCCCGCCTCGGCGGAACCGCGTGGCGTGGGCGGCGGCGGTCGTCCACCTCGGCCTCGCCTCGGTGGGGCTCTTGCGCGAGGTCGGTGGGCGCGCGCCAGGTGCCGACGGCCCTGCTCTGACGGTCCTCTCGCTCAACGTCGGCCAGGCGCCTGCAACGGCCCCAGGCCGCCTCGGGGAAGTGCTGCGCGACGCCGACCCCGACGTGATCGGGCTCCAGGAGACCCAGATCCGGACGGTGCTCGTTCCCGAGGCGCCGGGCGGCATGGTGGTCGCGACGAATCCCGCGGTGCAGCCGCTCCTCCTGTACTCCGAGTACGAGACGGTGCTGCCTCCGGAGCCGAGGCGGGTAATCCTGCGCGGGCCCACGTTCGCCCGCCTCCCGCTGATCGACCGCTCCGAGGCGCTGCTGAGCGACGGCGACGACGCCGGCCTCTACTCCCGGACGGAGGTCGAGTGGCAGGGCCGCCGCGTGGCGATCTACTCGGTCCACCTCCGGTCGTACAGCGCGCGACCGTGGAGCGAGCCCGGCTTCGACGTCCGCGCGTGGGTCGAGGCCCCTGGCCGCTTCCACGAGGACATGGCGCGGCGCGCGCACGAGGCCGAGCAGTTCCGCCAGGTGCTCGACGCCGAGACGCTGCCGTACCTCGTGCTGGGCGACTTCAACAGCACGCCCCACCAGTGGACCTACCACCACATCGCCAAGGGCCACGTGGACGCCCTGAGCGCTGCCGGGCCGCTGCTCGCCCGGAGGACCTTCCCCGACGGCGTCCCCCTGGTCCGGATCGACGGCGTGCTCGCGAGCCCCCACTGGCGGGTCCGGTCCGCGCGCGTCGCGCCGGAGGGGCTGTCGGATCACCGGGGCGTCATCGTGGACGTCGTCCTCGACCCAAGTGCGGACGGCGAGCGGCCGTGATACTTTCTGTCGTGTCGCAGACATTGGCTCTCACATCTCCGTCGGCAGCGTTCGACACCGTGCGCCTCATCGCACGCGCCGACCTCGACCCCGAGGCGGTGGCGGAGCTTCGCCGCCTCGGGGCTGAGGTCGATTGGGAGCGGGTCCTCATCCTGGCCGCGTACCATCGCCTGCTGCCGCTGCTGCACGCCCACCTCAAGGCCCACGCGCCCGGCCTCGCGCCCGAGCGTGCGATGGCGGTCCTCGCGAGCCACGTCCGCACGTCGGCGGTGCAGTCTCTGTTTCTCAGCGGCGAGATGGGGCGGATCGCGGAGGCGTTCGAGGCCCGCTCGATCCCGCTCCTCGTGCTCAAGGGGCCGTCGCTGGCCGAGGCCTACGGCGGCATCGCCAAGCGGGCGTTCGTCGACAACGACCTGCTCGTGCGCCGCCAGGACTTTGGGGAGGTCGAGGAGACGCTGTTTGGCCTGGGATTCCGGTCTCGGAAGCGCAGCCAGCGCCAGATGGACGGCTACCTGTTCATCCACCAGGAGTACACGTTCGGGCGGGCCGAGGGCGACCTTGTCTCGACGGTCGACGTGCACACGTGCGTGGCGCCGCTCGGGTACACCTACCAGGGGGCGTTCGAAGGTCTTCGCCGGCGCTCGCGCGAGCTGACGATCGGAGGGCAGGCGGTCCGCGTGCTCGGGTGGCCCGACCTGTTCGTGGCCCTGTGCGTGAACGCGCTCAAGGACCAGTGGAACCTGCTTCGTCTGGCGAGCGACGTCGCCGTGGCCGGCACGATGGTCGACGACTGGGACCTCACCGAGTCGATCGCGCGCGACGAGCGGTGCCTCCGGGCGTTCCGCCTCGGGGTGCTCGTCGCCGCGAATGAGATCGGGGCGGCCTTCCCCGAGGCGGTCCTCGCCCGCGCCAGGGCGGATGCCCAGGCCGTCGGGCTGGCCGACCGCGTGCGCGCGCACTTCCCGGTCGCCCACGAGGAGCACGTCCTCGAAGGGCGGGAGCGCGCCTACCTCGTCCTGCAAGCGCAGGACGGCCTCGGCGGGCGTGCCCGCTACCTCAGCTATGTCGCCCTCCGGCGGATCGCCGAGCCGTGGGTCTCTCCCCAGGTGGGGAGCTGACCCACGGGCACGAGGCTCGCCGGCTAGTGGACGACGACAGGGAGTGCGGCCGTGCTCCCGTCGGATGCGAGGGCGCGAACGATGTACATGCCCGGCGCGAGCCCGGCCGGCCCCTCGACGGTTCGGTTTCCCACGGGAAGCGCGCCGTCGAAGAGGGTCGCCGCACGACGGCCGCGGATGTCGTAGAGGTCGACGCGCACCGAGGCGGCCTCGGCCAGCGACAGCGCCACGCGGACCCGGCGGGCCGGGTGGGCCCCCTCGACCCCGAGGCGGAGCCGCGACGCGACCCCGGGCGTGCCCTCCGAGGCGACCGGGCCGGTCGTGACCCGCAGCGCGACGGCCGAGCTTTCGCTCAGGTTGCCGTTCGTGTAGGTGTAGCCGGCGCTCAGGATGTCGCCGTCGGCGTAGATCGCGCTGGCGAGGCCAAAGACGCCTTCGCTGAGCGCAAAGGCCGCCTTGCCCCCCGACGTGAACGTCTCATCGAGCGCGCCGGCCTCGGTGAGTTGCGCCACGAGGACCGACGAGACGTTCTCCGTGCCCACCAGCACGATGCGGTCGTCGGGGAGGAGCGAAATGTCTCCACCCCGCGTGTTGGTTCCGGTGATCCGGACGACGCCGTTCGTCCCGAAGGTGGCATCGAGGGCGCCCGCTGTCGAGTAGCGTGCGACGACCGCCTCGGTGGTGGTCACGTCGTTCGTGGTCGTGCTCGACGTCCCGCTGGCGACGATGCGCCCGTTCGAGTCGATGGCGATCTCGCGGTAGCGGTCGAAGTCGCCGCCGAGGCTCAGCCGCTCGACGCCGCCGACCCCGAACGACGTGTCCAGAACCCCCGTCGGGGTCACGGCAACGAGGGCCGCGTCGGACTCCGAGCCGTCGGGGGCCGTCGGCAGGTAGCCCGAGAGAATGAGCCGGCCATCGGAGAGCAACACCGTGTCGTCGATCAAGACCAGCGCGTCGACGATGGCGACGCCGTCGGTGCCGAAGGTGGTGTCGAGGGACCCGTCGGGCTGGAGGAGGAAGAGGACGATGATCTGGCCCAACTCGCCGTCGCGGGCCGAACTGGCGACCAGGATGCGGCCGTCGCTCAGCACCTCGGCGTCGACCAGGGCCGGGCGCGAGTAGCCCGTTCCTTCAAAGATGCGGACGAGCCCGTCGTCGCCAAACGTGGACCGGGGCTCACCGGTCGGCGACAGCCGTGCGACGAACCCGAGGCCGATGTCGGTCTGGCTGGTGTTCGAGGCGGCGCCGGTCGCGAGGATGTCCCCGCCGTCGAGCAGGTCGACGTCGGCGAGGTAGCTCGTTCGGTTGTCCAGGACGAACGTGTAGCTGCCCCCGGTGCCGAAGGCCGCGTCGAGCGAGCCGTCGGCCTGGAGCTTGATGAGCCCGCCTCGGTTGTCGATCTCGCCGGCGAGCAGGACGCCGCCGTTGGCGTCGAGGAGGGCGTCGAGCACCGACGAGGTGGTGCCGACCCCGGGGGCCGCGACGCCAGCGTCGCCGAAGGCAGGATTCAGAAAAGCCGACTGAGCAGCCAGCGCGGGCGCGCTGAGCAAGACGAGGGTAGCGAGAAGGCGACGCATCAGGGGGACGGGCGGACGTGGGGGAGGTGGGATTCAGAACAGCCGCAGGAACCTACGCCCTTTTGCACGGAGACACATATGATACCAGATCGCTAGGTTAGTACTCCACTCTACCCCCGCGACGATGGCCTACGCGGCCCTGCCAGAGATCACCGACGACACCGACCACCTGCGCCGCCAGCTCCGCGCTGAACTCGA
>JBCCQJ010000003.1:0-48745 GCA_039024395.1 Bacteroidota bacterium
GTGCGCCGCGACGGCGACGGGTGGACGGCCCCCGAGGACCTGACCGCTCGGTACGGGGTCACCGGCGCGTACCCGTCGGTGACCGCCGCCGGCGACCTCCTCGTGTACCGGAACGCGGGCGCGGCCGGGGACGGCGTGTACCGTGCGCGGCAGATCGGCGAGGGGTTCGGTCCGCTGGAGCCGCTCTACGTGCCCGCCTCGGGGACGACGTTCGACGCCGTCGCGGCGGGTGACGGGCTGCTGGTCACGCGCTGCGCCGACGAGACCTGCGCGGCGGGGCCGGCGAACGGCGTGTTCGCGGTCGACCCCCCGAGCGGCGAGACGCGGCTGCTGGACGCGCTCGGGTACGTGTGGGGCGTGCAGCCGGTCGCGGCGCTGGGCCTGCTCGTGTTCACCGACGGGGACGACATCCGGGCCATCCCTCTCGCGGGTGGGACGCTGAGCCCCTGACTGCCTGTCCGCTCCGGCCCGCCTCGGGGTCGACCGGCGACGTGCTCGAAAGGCGGCATCCGGCGAGGGGCCTCCGGTCGCGGCGCAGGAGCGCGTCGCGACGGCCGTTGCGTCCATCCACACCCCGAGGCGGTGGGCTAGAGGTCGTCGCCTATGCCGACCGTTCTGGTAACGGCGGATGAGCGTATTGGCTGACGCCCCCTCCTTGGCCGTGGCTGCATGGCTTGAGGTGCGGGCCTGGGGGCCGGGCACGCGCTACCCGCCTACGACTCCTGTCGGACGTGGGAGGGGTCTCGAGCCAAGGCTGGCGGCCGTTTCGGGGGGACGCGCCGCGGCGAGCCGCCGCTCGGCGGGCTGCCTCCGCATAGTCCGTCTCTCGCTGGCGGACGGTCCTCGGCGGGGCCGGAGGCGAGCGCCGACGCCAGAGGCCGGAGCCAGTGCGGCCGCCACGCCAAGGTGAACGCGACGAGCGCCGCGGCGACGCCGAGCCACAGTACCCACGAGACGATGGCAAAGCTCGCGACGGCGTCGCGAGCGAGGAGCGGCATGAAGGCGAGCGCGAGCAGGAGGTAGCCCGAGGCGCGCACGTCGGTCCACGACGGCGGCGGCGCGAGTGCAGGGCCTCGGGCGGGTCCGCTGGCGGTCGCGGCGACGGCTTTCCAGTTCCGGTCGAGGGTCAGCGCGAGAAGCGCGAACCCGGCGTACGCCAACCCGAGCGCGGTCGCGAGGAGGAGCCCGGCGACGAGGGCAGGTGGGGCCGCTGGCGTCACGGCTCCGCCCGGTCCTCGGGGCTCGGCCGCGCGACGGGCGGCCGAGCGACGGCTGGCGTCTCGTCGCCGGTGACGGCGCCGTCGCCGCCGAGCACGCCCGTGGCCTCTGGCGCTCCGTCGCCGGACGGCAAAGGCATCGAGCCCGTGGCCGGGCGTGCGGCCGGACGCGGCTTAGGTAGGGCTGACGGGCGCTTCGGCACGGCGGGCGCGGCCTCCGGCGCCTCGCGGCCGAGCCGCCGCGCGACGACGACCGCGAGCGCGGCCGTGGCGAGCAGCAGCGCGTCCATCCCCAGCACCGCCCACTGGCCCTCCCCCGCCGCGCGGAGTGGGTGCATACCCGTCGTGACCCCGTTGAGGACCGGCGCCACGGCCGACAGCGCGGCGAGCGCCCACGTCTGCTCGCGCCACACGGCTCGCATCTCCGCGCCGCGCCAGCGGCGCAGCCCCACGTGCGCGAACGTGCCGACCCACACCAGCCAGAACGCCCGCGTCTCCAGCGTCGCCCGGTCGAGCCCCGCGAAGTCGGCGCCCGACGGCAGCAGCCGATTCGCCACGAAGAAGGCGACGGTCGCGACCATGATCCCAGTCACGCTCCCGATGGTGAGCACCTCGACGACGCGCAGGCCGGTCTGGCTCATCTCGGCGTGCTTTGAGCGACGCTTCTCGAACCAGTACACGAAGCCGGTGCCGATGAGCACGCAGCCCGAGAGCCCGGCGAGGAAGTAGAGCCACCGGAGCGCCCAGTGGTCGAACTGGATCAGGTGGAGGCCGAGCAGGAACTGCTGCGCCCGCATGACGGGCGCGGTCTCGAAGCGGTCGAGCTCGGCGCCGGTCGCCGCGTCGAGGTAGATCGCGTCGCGGTCGAATCCGACCTGCTTCTGGTCGCCCCGACGCATCATGACGTAGCCGCCTGCGTCGCCTAGGTGGTAGACCCGGACGTCGTCCGGAGCCGTGCCACCCCACTCGGACGTGGCCCACGCCGCCATCGCGTCGAGCGACGCTGCCGCCCGGGCCGGGACGCCCATCCGCTCGCGCTCGTAGTGGCCGAACCCGAAGGCGTCCACGCGGAACTGTCCCGACAACCCTTCTGAGTCGCCGTAGACCAGGTCTGGCGCCTGTGGCAAGTAAACGAACGCGAAGATGACGAGCCCCGAGAACGTGATCAGGACGTGGAACGGCAGCACGAGCACGCCCGAGAGGTTATGGGCGTCGAGCGTGCTCCGGGCCAGCTTCTTCGTCGGTCGCAGCGTGAAGAAGTCTTTGAACAGACGCGCATGCACGACGACGCCTGAGATCAGCAGCAGCAGCATCGCCATCGCGGCCATGCCCACGATCCACATACCGAGGTTCATCCACTGGAGGTGGAGCATGTAGTGAAACGGGTAGATGAACCCGGTCCCGGCGAGGGTCTCCGACTCTGGGATCGCCTCCCCCGCCGTGACATCGATACGGAAGCGGTGGGTCGAGGTACCGGAGGTATCGCGGGCGCTGAAGTAGCCGTACGGGACGCGCTCGCGGGGCAGAGAGAGCGACCACTCGGAGGCTTCCGGCGCGATCTCGGCCGCGCGCCCGGCGAAGGTGTCGAGGCTGAAGCCGACGGGAGGCTCGGCGATGCGGGTCTCCGGCATCATCCAGCGGTCGATCTCGTGGTCGAAGACCGAGAGCGAGCCCATCCAGAAGATGGCGAACAGCACGCTGCCAAGGACGACGCCGGCCCAGGTGTGGAGCCAGAGCATCGACAGCCGGAACGTTTCTTTCATCGGTCGAGGGTTTCATAGAGTCAGGCTTCGGCTCTCATGCCGCCCCCTGGACGACATGCGCGAGACCGATGGCCACGAGCGTGCCGACGCCGAGGACGAGCCAGAGCCGCGCGAGGCGGCGCTCAGCGAAGGCCCAGACGAGCAGGCCGAGGTAGAGGACGAAAGCGAGGAGCATGCCGAGTACGACAGCCTCGCTTCGCGCCATGCCGAGCGCGGCGAGTGCCCACGCCAGCAGCGCGGTCGCTGACTCGGTGAGGAGATAGCCCCCGACGACGGCCAGCAGCACGCGCTGTATAACGTGGACAGACGGGCGCGCAGCGAGGGCTCGGAGGCCCCCGACGTGGTGATTGTGAGGGGCAGGAGAAACAGGGGGCACTATGTCGTGGGTGTGGCTTCGGTGCGACGCGTGCGAGCCTGGTAGGCCCTCGCACGGCAGCCCCCTGAACGGGGTGGGCCGCAGTGCGCCACTCGGGGCTGAGGCCTCGGCAGGTGGAGGTCCACCGAGGCCCCGGATGGGCATGCCCGGGGCCGGATCCCCCAGGCACGGATCGAGATCGTGCTTCGGCCCGGCCGCGATCATTAAGGCCAGAGCCTAGGAATCGCCGAAGGATCGGACGAACACGTCCCGGGATGGCTCAGTACTTCTGCACGCCCCCGAATGCGTGTTGCGCCTTCCGGCCCGTGGCGGCCCCCTCCTCGGTACCGGGCCCCCAGAGCTGCGCGAACGCATTGACGGACTCGTTGCCCGACGACAACGTGAGGACCGTCGTGAACGATTCGAGACCGTCCTGGCGCAGCAGGGTCGAGGGCACGCCGCTGTCCGGGAACGGAATGCCTTTGAAGTACCGGCTCCCGCCTACCGTACCTACGGGCAGGATGCCGTTCAGCGCCTGCACAACCGGGCTGTTGAATGCCCTAGACGAACCATCCCTCAGGTTGACCACCCTCCTCTCGACATCGAGGAGGAATACGTCTCGGAAGCTCTCATCGCACGTGGGCAGCGTCTCGGTGTCCGGGATGTAGGAGATCAGCGCCTCGTCGGCCAGAGCAAGCTCCACTCTGCGGATAAGCTGATAGTTGTCGATCGCGTCGTTAAGGTCCAGGATGAAGTTTCGATCGAACGTGCCCTGAGGAGTCACCCTCAGCAAGACGTCGTTCGACGGAGCCGGGGACGGAGGGTCCCCGCACCGGAGGAAGGTGTCGTACGTCTCTCGAGGGGCCCCGAGGTACGATCCGTCGCCGGTAGGCTGCAACAGGAAGTTCAGCCCGTTTGCCCGGTCGTCGATGTCGTACGACACCGAGTTAGTCGCCGGGTCAAAGACGAACATTTGCGCCTCAAACGGAGAGGTAAAGTCCACGAAGTCGAAGTTTACAACAGGACCAAATATGCGGCTGCCGCTCCTCTCGAAGCTGAACACGCCGCGCCCCGAGTTGCTCGACGGTACAGGCAAGAACCGGCTGAGCGGCAGGGGCTCGAAGCTGATCGTCTCCGTGATCCCCTGCTCGATGTCCTGCGGATTGAACTGGATGATCTGACCCGCCGTGTATGCGATGAAGTACGCCTCGGTCTCCGAGAACGGGATGGGGTTGCCGAATTCGCCCGTGACCCCGAGCCCCGTCAGATCGAGCGTCCCATCAATGGAGATCTCGAGCGTCGAGCGGTCGACGACGTACTTCGTGTAAAGGCCCTGGCCGTCGAAGACGAAGATCCCATCACCGATAGCGAACGCGCTGCCGTCTATTGTCCCGACCTCGATGAACTCCGAGAGGTCGACCTCGGAGGGGATCTCGCTGTAGGCGTTGATCAGCAGCGCGCCGTCGTCGCCGAGGACTTCGACCGCGACAAGGAACCCCTGGTCGAATTCGTCAGGCGGAGGGGGCTCGGGGTCGGGATCGGTCGAGTCGCACGCGGCGACCGTGAACGCCAGCAGCGCCACGAGCGCTGTGGTCCAGCGAAAGTTGAGAGGAGTCGTCATGGGGGTCTTGGGGTGTGGGGACAGTGTCCTCGGTGATGCGCGTGAGCTGACGAGTTTCCAGGTGTAGGAAGCGTGTCTGCGAGTCATCCGCGCGGAGCGCGAGCGTTAGGAGGTCGGTTAGAGTCGAGTCGTCAGCTTGAGGTAGACCGCGCGCCCGGGGCGCTGCACCCCGAACAGGTCGAAGACCTGCGCGTCGGTCAGATTCTGCACCTCGCCCGTCATCGCCCACCGCGCCCTGCCCAGCGCCAGGTCGTAGGTCGCCCCGACGGCGACCGTCGTCTGCGTCGGGATCTCCGCCGCGAAGTCGCGGCGGCCCAGGCTTTCCCACGTTCGGAAGAACGACTGGACGTGCCGCACACTCGCGAACACGTCGAGCCTGTCACTGCGCCTCACCGGCGAGCCCGTCCGGTAGCGAGCGGCCGCGTTGGCGAAGAAGAACGGCCGGTTCGGGATCCGGTCGCCCTCGAAGCTGGCGAAGAAGCCCTCGCTCGACGTGTTGCGGAACGACTGGTAGGTCGTGTTGGCGTCGAGCGTGAGGCGCTCGCCGAGGAGGGTCGCCCGGGCGCTCAGCTCGACGCCGAGCGAGGTCGCGCTGAACACGTTCCGGAACACCTCAGCGAAGTCGTCGCGGGGGACGCGCAGGATGAGGTCGTCGGCCACGCGAGCGAACCCGTTGGCCTGCACGAACCAGGGCGTCCGCGCGCCGCGCGCGCTCCGAAGCGTGACTTCGAGGTTGGCGTTGTGACTCCGCTCGGGATCGAGCAGCTCGGCGTTGGGCGCGATCTCGAGGCCGTTGCCGAAGAGCTCGTCGCGGCGGGGCAGCCGCGTGGCCCACTCGTAGGAGAGCTTGGTCGAGAGCCGTTCGGTCCACGCGACACGCGCGACGTTGCCGATTCCGAGGAGGCTCGCGGTGCTTCGGTTTGTGACGAACGTGACACCGAAGCTTCCTGGCAGGGCCGAGTTGGCGAGTTGGCGGTAGTCCTTAACGAAGAGCCGGTTCTCGAACCGCTCGCCCGCCCCACCGAACTGGTACTCGGCACCGCTCACCCACGTCGTGAGCTGGTTCTCGCCGGAGAGCAAATCCGTCCCTGTCGTGATGAGTGCGTTCTCACCCGTCCGCCCGTTGAACGTCGGCGCCGTCGTGAGCCGGATCGTGTGCCGGTCGCTCACCCTCCACTCGGCCGCGAGCCGCGCGAACGCGTCGTCGTCCCAGAGTGTCTGGTCCGTCCCTCGGTTGAGGAAGATCTCCCCTGGCCGACGGGTTTCGAGGATGCACTCGCCGAGCCAGTTATAGCGGCACCTCGCCACGTCGAGCAAGCTCCGCGACGAGCGCGAGTACCCGCCGACCACGTCGAGCGACACACGCTCCGAGAAGGCCGCCCGGTACGTCGCGTTAACGCCGAGCGTGGTCCCGAACTGCTCGGCCTCGCCGAACGGCAGCCCCGACATCGTCGCGTTGTTCTGGATCTGGCGCGCGAAGTCGACCACGTAGCCGGTCACACTGAGCTCGTCGGCCCACGTCCGGTCCCGCACGCCGAGCGTGAGGTTGCCCGCTCCGCCCCGGTAGCGGTCGTTGAACCGGGGAGCGGTCACCTCGGTGCGCAGCCCGCGCTCGTCGGCGACGAAGACGTCGACCTCGTAGTCGTTGCGGGCGAAGTCGAAGAACCCCGCGCCCCGCGCGAACAGGCCGGTCCGCTCGCTCAGGTAGCCGATCTCGGCCGCCGTCCGGTGCGTCCCGAACGAACCCACCTGGTACGACGCCGACCCGCTCGCGCCCGGGAGGGGCTCCGGTGAGACGAGGTTGATGGCGCCGCCGAGCGCGTCGGCCCCGAACCGGATCGGCACGACCCCCTTGTAGACCTCGGCCCGCTCGACGAGGCCGGCCGGCACGTTGGAGATGCCGAAGGGGTAGCCCGCCAGCCCGAGCGGGAGGCCATTGAAGAAGAACCGGATCTGGTCGCCGGTGAGGCCGTTCAGCGACACGCGCTCGTTGGATCCGAGCCCGCCAGCCCGCTGGACAGCGACGCCCTCGGCACGGGCGAGCACCTCGCCGAGGTCGGCCGTCTGGACGCGTGCCTCGCGGAGGTCCAAGACGGCCACGGCCTGCGCCGTCGCCTCAATCCGGGCCGCCTCGGTCTCGGCCTCGACGACGACGCCGCTCAGGCCGAGTGACGACTCGACGAGCGCGACCTCGACCTCGGTCGCCTCGCCAGCCCGCACGACGACCGAGTCGCGGGCGGTCCGGTAGCCGAGCAGGCTCGCCTCGATGGCGCGGGGCCCCTCGGGGACGGCGTCGATCGTGAACCGTCCGTCGAGGTCGGCGGCGTCACCGAGGAGGGTGCCCGCGACGAGGACGGCGGCGCCGGGGAGCGGATCGCCCGAGGCGGCATCGACGACGCGCCCGGTGACCGTGCCGGTCGGGCGCGTGCGGACGCGGACGATCCCCGAGGCGGAGACGGACACCCCGAGAGGCGAGCCGTCGAGGACGGCCCGGACGGCGTCGGCGGCGGGGACGCGCTCGAAGCGGACGAGGACGGAGTCCTGGAGCCCTGCGCTGCCCACCTGCCACACGAGGCGGAGGCCCGAGGCGTCGCGGATCGCACGGAGGGCGGCCTCGCGCGAGACGCGTCCGAGGTCGAGCGTGACGGGCGTTGCTGCGGACGCCTCGGCCCGCGAGGGGTCCGGCGTGCCCGTTTGGGCGGCCCCGGTCGCCGCGCAGGCGAGGCAGATGAGCAGGAGGAGAGGCGTCCTCATCGGCGGAATCGGGTCAGGACTACACGCGACCCACGGGTCTGGACGTCGAGGTCGAGGACGCCGCCGAGCAGACCGAGCGCCTCGTCGAGCTCGAAGTCGGTGAAGTCAGCCGCCACCGGAAGGGTCGCGAGGCCAGCACCCTCAACCTCGATGCGGACACTGTGGACCTGTGAGAGCGCGGTGACCACCTCGGAGAGCGGCTCGCCGTCGAAGCGCAGCGACACGGTGGCCTCTGGCGCCAGAGGCTCGGGGGCGGCCGCCACCTCCGGCGTGGCTGCGGCCACGAGCACCGGCGCCTCGCCCGCCCGCGCGCTCGCGATCTCGCCCGCGACGAGGACGACCTCGCCAGAGGCTCCTGCACTCCGCACGGCCACGCTGCCCTCCTCGACCGAGACCGCCATCCCGGTGTCCGCCTCGGCCGCCTGGACCGAGAACACCGTCCCGAGCACGCGGGCCGTCCCATGCGACGTCTCGACGGTGAACGGGCGGACCGCGTCGCGGGCGACCTCGAAGCGGGCCGCGCCGGTGAGCGTGTAGGCGCGGCTCTCGGGGTCGGTCCGGGTGAGGGTGGTGCGGCTGGCGAGGCGGACGACGGATCCATCGGCGAGGGGGACGGTCGCGTTCTCGCCGGGTCCGGTGGCCCAGGTGCGGGGCCCCGAGGCGTCGGTGCGAAGCGGGGCGGTGGCGAACCAGGCGCCGGCGGCGACGAGAGCGGTCGCGAACGCGACGGGCAGGGCGCGGACGCTGCGGGTTGGGCGGCGCGAGACCCTCCGGGGGGCGCGGTCGGTGGGAACGGTCGGCCGAGCGGGTGTGACGCGCGAGGGGTGGCCGTCGCCGTCGGACGTGTCCATCTGGCCCTCGATAGCGGCCCACATCTCGCGGCTCTCCGCCTCGGAGGGTGCGAGGCGGGCCTCGTCGCGTCCGCGCTCGGCGCGGAGGCTCTCGTAGGCTGCGCGACGCTCGGGGTCGGCGTCGAGCCAGGCGTCGAGGGCGGCCTGCTCGCCGGGCGAGAGCGGCCCCCGGAGGGCGTCCGTGACGCGGGCCCAGTCGTCGTCGCTCATGAGCGGGAGGGGGTGGCCGAGGAGCGGAGCGCAGGCAGGCGAGCCAAGCGGCGGGGGTGGTCGTTGGAGCGATCCGTCTGGCCGGGGGGGATCTCGCGCATCGCGTGGCTCTCCGCCTCGGGGAAGGCGTGACATCGGGCGCGGCGGAGTCCGCCAGAGGCCCCGGGGCGTTCGCAAGCTTCACGGCGCGCCGGCTCAGCGTGGCGCCGGACGGCAGGCGCCGCTGACGCGGAGGGCGGGAGGTTGCCGAGGGCAGCAGCCTCAACCTGGATGTGGTCCGCGAGCGTCATGTTCTGGCGGGGTCGGAGACGGCGGGGCGGCGAAGAGCGGGACGGGGCACGGTGCTCCAGGCGGCGAGGCCGCGCGTGCCGATCCGGCCCAGGGCGGCCTGGCGCAGCACGTCGTCGAGGGCGCTGCGGTGCGCGGGGTCAGCGTCGGTCCAGACGTCCACCGCGCGGCGCTCGGCGAGCGAGGCGTCGCCGCGGAGGTAGCGGAGGAGGTGGTCGGGGCTCACGGGTCGGGAGGAGGCCTCGGGGTGAGAGCCCCGGATCCCCCTCGCGTGTAACCCTTCCCGGCTGCGCCCAACGGCGTCAGGGCCTCTCGACCGCAGTCCGCAATCGACGCCTACACTCCAGAACCGGCGATTAGGCGTCGATTGTTAAGCGTCCGCGAAGTACTCGTCGCGCAGCTCGCTGGGCACCGACGCCCGCACCGCTTTTGCCCCCTCGTGGATGTGCTTTCGCGCCATCTTCCACGTGACCCCCATGACGGCGCCGACCTCGGCGTAGGAGAGCCCGTGGCGGTAGTAGAGACCGAACGCCTCGCGGCGCCGGGCGGGGAGCGTCGCCACGGCGCGGCCGACGGCGCGCGCCAGTTCGCTCACCTCGGGCCGCGGCTCATCGGCCGCGAGGCTGCTGGCGTGGTCGAGGTCGCGGAAGCGTGCGGTCCAGCGCGTGCGGCCGCGGAGGTGCTTGAGGGCGTGGGACCGGGCCGCGCGGTAGAGGTAGGCCCGGAGCGAGGGGTCGGCAGAGAGGGCGCGTCGCCGTTACCAGACCTCGACGAAGACGGATTGGACGACCGTCTTGGCCTCCTCCCTCCCGGTCATTGCGGCGACGAACGCGAAGAGGCCGCCGTGGTAGCGCGTGTAAAGGGCCTCGAAGGAATCCTTCTCGCCAAGGGCCATCCGCGCGAGGAGGTCCGCGTCGGTGAGCTCGGCCAGGGACGCGCGGGCGTGCTCCTGAGACGAAGAGGCTGGGCGACGCCGAAGACGGGTGAGCGGCGGAGGGGGCACCGGACGCGGAGGGTTTAGACTGGATCTAAACACGATTCTGGTGCCGCGTGTTCGTGCCCCCGCGCTCTTCGCGTGGCTTCGCGTATGTCGCTCCTTTTCCTGATGCCTGTGCCGGGGAATACCCGGGTGTCCCGGGGGCGCGGTCGTCCCAGGCACCTACCGGGCCGCCAGCCCCACCCGCCGCATCCGCGAGAACGGGTAGCCGTTGCAGCCCGTCCGCGGCGCCTCGGGGCGGGCCACCCGCGTCGACTCCGCCGCGGCGGCCGTCGGGGCGTCGTAGGCGCTCAGGCAGAAGGCCCAGGTGTAGGGCGCCATTCCGTCGAGGCGGACCCAGTCGATCCGCGTCCACCGCCCACCGTCGGCCGGGTTGCCGGCGTCGTTCTGCGCCACCAGGTAGCCCGCCTCGGGGCGCCAGCGGACGACGTGGTAGCGGGCGTAGCCGACGTGCGTCCACGCCGCCTCGGTGATCGCGTAGGTGCTCCCGTAGTCGTCCTCGAACGTGCCGAGGACGAACGCGGGCGGCGTCCCCTCCGGCGCCCCGAGGCGGGGGGCGCAGCCGGCGAGGACGAGGGCGAGCACGCCGAAGAGGACGTGGCGGCTCACGACCCGGCCTGAGGCGGCTCGGCCGGCGCGCCGACTCGGTCGAGGCACGCCGCGAGGGCCGCGACGCCGTCGGCGAGGCGGGGGCCGGGGCGCGAGACGAGGTCGGGGTCGACCCCACAGACGCGGCCGTCGGCCAGTGCCGGCAGGGCGCCGTCCCACGCCGGCTGCGCCGCCCGGAGGTCGTCCGGGCCGTAGGCGTCGCGGAGCACCACGACGACGTCGGGCGATGCGTCGAGCACCCACTCCGACGACAGCGTCGCTCCCTCGCCAGGAAACGCGGTCGTCGCGGAGCGCCCGCCCGCGAGCGCCACCATGTCGTGGACGTAGCTGGCCGCGCCGAAGGCGTAGAGCACGTCGTCGCCGATGAGCACGAGCACGCGCGGGGCGTCCGGCCCGGCCCGCTCGCGCCCCGCGATCCGGGCTTCGAACTGCTGGGCCGCCGCCTCGGCGGCATCGCCCGTCCCGAGGAGGTCCCCGAGGCGGCGGAGCCCGCGCGGGATGTCGGCGAGCGCGCCGAACGAGAGGTAGACGGCCGGGACGCCGAGCGCGCCGAGCGCGTCGCCCTCGCCGGGGTCGTTCACCTGGTCGGTCCCGACGACGAGGTCGGCGCCGAGCGCGACGAGCCGCTCACGGTCGAGCGGGTAGGTCGAGATCACCGGCAGCGCCTCCGCCTCCGGGGGATGGTCGCAGTAGGGCGTCCGCGCGGTGAGCCGGTCGAGCCCGCCGGCGGCGGCGACCATCTCGGTCAGGCTCGGCGCGAGCGGGACCACGCGGCGGGGCTCTGCCGGCACCTCCACCGTCCGGCCCACGTCGTCGGCGAACGTCCGGGTGGCGTCGGGGGCCGGGGCGTCGGTCCGGCAAGCGCTGGAGACGACCGCCAGCGCGGCGAGGAGGGCGAGGGAGCGGGCGGTCACAGCGGGCGGTTGAGGACGAGAAGCTCGGGCGGGCGCAGGCGGACGGTCGTGAGCGCCCCGTGCGTCACGGTGAGGCGGAAGGCGTGCTCGGCGCCGAGCCCGAGGACCCGCACGAGGGCCGCCCGGATCGGCCCGGCGTGCGCGACGGCGACTGCCTCAGTGTCGTCGGCGAGGCCGTCGAGCCAGGCTCCGAGGCGGGCCTGCACGTCGGCGAACGACTCGCCGCCCGGCGCGGGCGTCCGGGTCCAGTCGGCCATCCACGCCGCGAGCGCGTCGCCGTCGGCGGCCTCGATGTCGGCCCACGTCCGCCCGTCCCACCGGCCGAAGTCGACCTCGGCGAGCGCCGGCTCAGTCTCGACCGGGAGGCCCCACGCCTCGGCGAGCGCGGCGGCCGTCTGCTGCGCGCGCAGGAGCGGGCTCGCCACGAGGCGGGACGGCGGCGGATGCGGCCACGCCTCGACGAGGCGCACGGCCGCACGGGGATCGGCGAGCGGGAGGTCGGTGCGCCCGATGGCCCGGCCGTCGGCATCGGCGGCGGGCAGGTGGCGGACGAGGTGGAGCACGCTCACAGCAGGGCGGCGATCTGCGCCCACGCCCCGGACCAGTCCCCGAGGAGGACCAGGTAGACGGCCAGCTCGGCGAGCCCGTTCACGGCCCCCAGCACGTCGCCCGTCATCCCCCCGATCTTCGCGCGCGTGTAGAGGCCGCCGACCGCCGTGATGCTGACGACGGTCAGCCCGACCGGGACGAGCGCCCACCCGAGCGCCGTCACCGCCAGCCCGAGCGCGATCACGGTCCCGCCGACGAGCCGCGCCGGCGTCATCGAGGCGGCGAACGGCTTGCCCGTCCCGCTCTCGCGGACGTACGGGAGCCACAGGATCAGCGGGAGGGCCGTCCACCGCGCCAGCACGTGCGCCCCGACGAGCGCGCCCAGGACGAGGCCTGTCTCGAGGCTGGCGAGAGCCGTCCACCGAGCGCCGAGCGTGAGCACGAGCGCCACCGTGCCGTACGTCCCGAGGCGGCTGTCGCGCATGATCCGCAGGATCTCGTCGGGCTGCCAGCCGCCGCCGAACCCGTCGAACGTGTCGCCGAGGGCGTCCTCGTGGAAGGCGCCCGTGAGCCAGACCGTCGCCGCGAGTGCGGCCGCCGCCGCGACGACGGGCTCGAAGGCGAGGGCCACCGCGCCGTACGCCGCCGCCCCGAACAGGCCGACAAGCGCGCCGACGGCGGGGAAGTAGACGGCCGAGCGCGACAGCGTCGGCGCGTCGTGGCCGACCCACGACGGGCACGGAAGCCGCGTCAGGAACATGACGGCTGTGAGGGGGACACGCGTGACGCCCCGCCAGCCGGACGAGGGCGGCGGGTCCAAAACTGTCGGATCCGTCGCTGCCGGGCGGACCGCCTCGGGGGGCGCGGCCTCGCTCACGGGGCCTCAAGCGCGAGGGCCTCGTCGAGCGTCGCCATCTCGCGGAGTACCGCGCACGCGGCGCGGAGGATGGGGAGCGCGAGCACGGCCCCGGTCCCCTCCCCGAGGCGCATCGCGAGGTCGAGGATCGGCGTAAGGCCCAACGCGGCGAGCGCGCGCCGGTGCGCGGCCTCGGCCGAGACGTGCCCCGCCACGAGGTGGCCCGCCACGGCCGGGTCGTGCCGCACGGCCACCGCCGCCGCGGCCGTCGCCACGAACCCGTCGACGACGGCGACGAGTCCGAGTGATGGAGTCTCGACGAACGCGCCCGCCATCGCGGCGATCTCGAACCCGCCGACGTGGCCGAGTACGTCGAGCGTCGCGGCATCGCCCGCGGGGCCTCGGGGAACGTGCGCCAGCCCGGCCCGGACGGCCTCCGTCTTCCGCGCGAGCCCGTCGTCGTCGACGCCGGTGCCCCGCCCGACCGCCTCCTCCGGCGCCCACCCGAGGAGCGCGGCGAGGACGGCCGCCGCCGCGGTGGTGTTGCCGATGCCGACCTCGCCCGGCACGAGGGTCCGCACGCCCGCCTCGGCGGCGCGCCGGGCGGCAGCCGCCCCGGCGGCCCAGGCGGCGTCGCGCTCGGCCGCCGTCATCGCCGGCCCGCACGCGAGGTTCTGCGTCCCCCGCGCCACCTTCGCGTCGACGACGCCCGCCACGCCCGCGAGGTCCGCGTCGATGCCCACGTCGACGACCTCGACAGAGGCTCCGCAGCTCCGCGCCAGCACGGACACGGCGGCCCCGCCCGCCGCGATCGTCCGCGCCATCGCCGGCGTGACCGCGGCCGGGTAGGCGCTCACGCCGTGGTCGGCCACGCCGTGGTCGCCCACGAACACGACCACGCGCGCTGGGTCAGGGTTAGGCTGGAGGGTGCCCTGGACGGCCGCCACGCGCGCGGCGAGCGCATCGAGGCGGCCGAGCGCGCCGGGCGGCTTGGCCTTGGCGTCGAGTGCGGCCTGGATCCGGAGGTCCCGAGGCGGCGGGTCGGTCATTCGGTCTCGGCGAGAGAGGCCTCGGCCACCGCAGCAACGGCGGCCGGCCGGCCGAGGCTGTCGAGCGCGACCATCACGAACTCGCCGGCCGTCGCCAGCAGCCGGTCCTCGCGGTCCATTGGCTCGACGAACATCTCGACGCGGACCGTCATCGAGCTGCGGCCCGTCGCCACGACAACCGCGACCAGCTCCACGATCGACCCCTCGGGGACGGCGTGCGTGAAGCTGATCTCGCTCGTGTGGACCGTGACCACCTTCCGCCGCGCCCACCGCGTGGCGCAGATGAAGGCGGCCTGGTCCATCCAGGCCATCGCCGTCCCGCCGAAGAGCGTGTGGTAGTGGTTGGTGTCCCCGGGGAAGACCGTGAACACCATCCGCGTCTCCTCGGCGGGACGGGCGCCGTCCGATGGACGGGCGTCGCTCACTGGCACGCCTCGCACTCCTCCCCGTTGATCATGGCGTCGATGCTGCAGGCTTGCGCCGCCGCGGCCGCCTCGGGGGACGGCTCGGCCTGCGCCGAGGCGGGCACCGACACCGTCGCCTTCTCGATCTGCGAAGCCCCGAGCGTACGGAGGTAGTACGTCGTCTTGAGGCCCGCGCGCCACGCGTGGCGGTAGGTGTGGCTGAGCGCCTTCATGTTGGGCTCGGCCAGGAACAGGTTGAGCGACTGCGCCTGGTCGATCCACTTCTGGCGCCGCGCCGCCGCGTCGACGAGCGCCTGCGTCTCGATCTGGAACGCCGTCCGGTACCGCTCGCGGAGCGCCTCGGGGACGCCCTCGATCTGGCCGAGGTCGCCGTCGAAGTACTTGAGCTGCGCCGCCATCTCGGCGTCCCACAGCCCCTCGGCCTTGAGGTCGCGCACGAGGTACGGGTTGAGCACCACGAAGTCGCCCGAGAGATTGGACTTGACGTAGAGGTTCTTGTAGAGCGGCTCGATGCAGGGCGAGGTGCCGGTGATGTTCGAGATCGTGGCCGTCGGAGCGATCGCGATCACGTTCGAGTTGCGCATCCCCTGCGCCTCGATCTTGGCTCGCAGCGGCGCCCAGTCGAGCTGCCCGCCGCGTGCGACCTCGACCGTCTCGCCGCGCTCCGCCTCGAGGAGGTCGAGCGTGTCGGGTGGGAGCAGCCCGCGGTCCCACTTCGAGCCGGCGTAGCTCTCGTAGGTGCCGCGCTCGGCCGCGAGGTCGGATGACGCCTCGTAGGCGTAGTAGGCGACCGCCTCCATCATCTCATCCGAGAACTGGATGGCCGCCTCGGAGCCGAAGGCGACGCCCCGCTCGTAGAGCGCGTACTGGAGCCCCATCACGCCCAGCCCGACCGGCCGGTGGCGCAGGTTGGCCCGCCGCGCCGCCTCGGTGGGGTAGAAGTTGAGCCCGATCACGTTGTCGAGCGCGCGCACGGCCACGCGGATCGTCTCGCGGAGCTTGTCGTGGTCGAGGTCGCCCTCGGGCGTGAGGTGGTGGTTGAGGACGACGGAGCCGAGGTTGCAGACGGCCGTCTCCTCGTCGCTCGTGTTGAGCGTGATCTCGGTGCAGAGGTTCGACGAGTGGACCACGCCGGCGTGGTCCTGTGGGCTCCGCACGTTGCACGGGTCCTTGAACGTCATCCACGGGTGGCCCGTCTCGAAGAGCATCCGCAGCATGTCCTTCCAGAGGTCGATCGCCGGGAGCTGGCGGCCCCACAGCTTGCCCGCCTCGACGAGGGCCTCGTAGTGCTCGTAGCGCTGGCGGAAGGCGTCGCCGTAGAGGTCGTGCAGGTCGGCCGTGTCGCTCGCGCGGAAGAGCGTCCACGTGCCGCGGGCCTCCATGCGCTGCATGAACAGGTCGGGGATCCAGCACGCCGTGTTGAGGTCGTGCGTCCGCCGCCGCTCGTCGCCCGTGTTGCGGCGCAACTCGAGGAAGTCGAAGATGTCGTTGTGCCACACCTCGAGGTAGGCGCACCCCGAGCCGGCGCGCTTGCCGCCCTGGTTGACGGCCACGAGCTGGTCGTTGTGGAGCTTCAGGAACGGGACCACGCCCTGGCTCTCGCCGTTGGTGCCCTTGATGTGGCTGCCCGTGCCGCGGACGGCCGTCCACGACCCGCCGAGCCCGCCGGCCCACTTCGAGAGGTAGGCGTTCTCGGCGATCCCGCGCACCATGATCGACTCGATCGAGTCGTCGACCTTGTAGAGGTAGCACGACGAGAGCTGCGAGTGCGGCGTGCCGCTGTTGAACAGCGTCGGGGTGGAGGAGCAGAACCGGCGGTCCTTGTAGAGGCCGTACAGCTCGAGCACGCGGGTCTCGCGGTCGCCCGCCTCGTCGAGCATGAGGCCCATCGAGACGCGCATCCAGAAGAACTGGGGCGCCTCGAGCCGCCGCGGGGCGTCGCCCGTCTTGTCGATCAGCAGGTAGCGGTCGTAGAGCGTCTGCGCGCCCAGGTAGTCGAGGTCGAGGTCGGCCATCGGGTCGAGCGCGGCCCCGAGGCGGGCGAGGTCGTAGTCGAGCAGCGCCGGGCTCAGACGCTCGATCTCGACCGCGCGGCGGAGGTAGGCCTCGAAGGCCTGCTCGTGGCGCGCCTTGAGGCCAGCCAGTCCGTCGCGCTCGAGACTCCACCCGATCGCCTCCTCGTAGATGTAGCCGAGCAGGATGCGCGCGGCGAAGCGGGCGAAGTCGGCGTCGCGCTCCAAGAGCGACTTCGCGTTGAGGACGATCGTCGTCTGGAGGTCGGCCCGCGAGATGCCGTGGGCGACGCTCCGGCGGAGGTGACGCTCGATCTCGTCCTCGCCGAGGCACAGGTCGAGCCCCACCGAGGCGATCCGGATCCGCTCGCGCAGCTCCTCGCCGTCCCAGAGCACCGAGGTGCCGTCCGCCTCGGTGACCTCGACGAGGGCGGCCTGGGCCGCCTCGGCCGACTCCTGGGTGGCGCGGTAGACGGCCCGCTCGGCGCGGTAGGTGATGTAGGCCTCGGCCACGCCCGTGTGGCCGGCCAGCAGCAGGTCCTCCTGGACGAGGTCCTGCACGGTCTCGATGGGCACGTAGCTGAGCCCCAGCGCGGCCGCCCGCTCGGTCACGCGCTGGGCGACGCCCTCGGCCGGCGCCGAGTCGAGCCCGCGCGAGAGGAACGCCTTGCGCACGGCCGTCTCGATCTTGGCCGCGTTCCAGGCCACCACCTGCCCGCCGCGGCGGATGAGCTGGAGCGCGCCCTCGGCCGGCACCGGGATGGCCGGCGCCACCTCCTGCGCGCGGTGCATCACGAGCGCCTTCGCCACGTCGACCGCGCCGACGGCCAGCAGCTCCGCCTCGGCGAGCGCGACGACGTCCGAGAACGACGGCCGCGCGTCGGCCGGCAGCGCCACCAGCCGGGCGAGCACGTCGCCGACCACGCGGCGGACGAACGGGGCCAGCGCGGCGGCATCGGCCGGATCGCCGGCAGCGAGGCGCGCCGTCGCGCCCGCCTCGGCGACGAGCGCCCCGAGGCGGGCCGGGTCGAGCCGGGCGTCGGTGCCGTCCTCGCGGACGAACAGGAGCCGGTCGACGTCGACATCGAGGTCAGCCACAAGCGCCTCGGGGTCGAGGGCGGGTCGGTCGGCGGGGGGCAGGAGCGCGGCGCGCTTGAGGTCGAGGTCGAGGACGAGGTCAGAGGTTGACATGGCAGATTGAGAGGGGAAAGAGGGAGCGTCGTGCGTAGGGCGTGGGACGTGGGCGGCCGGGACATCCGACGTCCCACGCCCCACGTCGCTTGACCTACAGCTCGTCGTCGTCGACGGGCGCGAGGGCGGAGGCCTTGCGGTACTCCGTGACCCGGCCCTCGAAGAAGTTCTGCTCCTTCTGGATGTCCATCAGCTCGGCCAGCCACGGGAGCGGGTTCGTCTGGCCCGGGAAGAGCGGCTCGAGCGCCAGGCTCGTCATCCGCCGGTTCGAGATGTAGCGCACGTAGCCCACGAACTCGTCGGCGCTGAGCCCCACGCCGGCGACCGGCAGGCAGTCGCGGATGAAGGCCTCCTCGAGGCGGACCGCCTCGGCCATCAGTTCGGACAGTTCGGCGCGGAAGGCGGCCGTCCAGATGTCGGGGTTCTCGGCGCACAGCTCGAGGAGCAGCTTCCGGAACACCTCGATGTGGTTCGACTCGTCGCGGAGCGTGTAGCGGAACATCTGCCCGATGCCGGGGAACTTGCCCTGGCGATACAGGCTGAGCACCATCCCGAAGAGGCCGTAGAACTGGGTGCCCTCCATGCACTGCCCGAACACGAACAGGTTTTTGGCGAGCAGCTGCTGGTTCTCGAGCACCGTCAGGTCGAGGTCGCGGCGGAGCGCGTGCGAGACGCGGGTGATGAAGGCGTTCTTCTCGCGGATCGTGTCGACGTCCTCGAACATCGCCTCGCACTCGTGCGGGTTGACGCCCAGCGACGAGATCATGTACAGGAGCGAGTCGGCGTGGATGTTCTCCTCGTGGGCGTGCCGGCCCAGAACGAGCTTCAGCTCCGAGGCGGTGACCAGCTCGCGGACGACGTGCAGGATGTTGTCGCCCACGATGCCCTCGGCGGCCGAGAAGTAGCCCATCGCCATGCGGATGATCCAGCGGTCGACGTCCGAGAGGTCGTCGCCGCGCCACTGGGCCGCGTCCTTGTGCATCGGGACGTCCTCGGGCTCCCAGTGGTTGGCCTTCATCGTCCGGTAGAGGTCGTAGGCCCAGGCGTACTTCAGCGGCAGCAGGTTGAACGCGAGCGTCTCGCGGCCGTTGATGACGCGCTTGTTGGCGAGGGCGGCCTCGGCCTTGTCGCCGTCGAGGACGAACGTGCGGTCGCCGAGGGTGTACGTGGTCTGCATGGTCCGGGGGGCTGTCGGGACGCAGACAGGGGCACCGACCATGGTGCCGACCGCGCGAGGGGATCGGGCGCGTCGCGGAGGCGGCCTCCACGAAAAAAGCCCGACCCCAGGCGCGGGTTCGGGCGTGCAGACGAGGGCGAGGCCGGGCTCCGGTGGGCCGGAGACGGCGACGGCACCGTCGCAGTCCGACCCTCTGATCCCGGAGGTGGAAAGCAAACGCGGCGAGCAGGTCTCCTGGCTCACGACGGCCCCGGCTCTCGCCGAGAGAGGCAGCCTCTCCTCGACGCCCTTCCCGGCCGAGGCCAGTGGGCGCCGAATCGCCGGGGCCGCCGGCGCGTCGCTGACAGTTGCGGGCACAGCCCCGGAGTCTCCGCCTCGGGGCCGCCCGAGGCTGGATCACCGGTGTTCCCTCTCGCGCCCTGCGTGGAGCCGCGGCTCGGTGCAGGGACTCGCTGCGTGGTGAGTCAACGAATACGTAAGGTAGAGCGGTGTATGTCGGTTGCGATGGCAACTTGTCCACCCGCTGTCCACAGCGTGGATAGGGGGTTTTCCCCACGGGGTTTCCCTGAGGCGGCCCTGCCCCGAGGCGGTCGCGCCTCCGAGGTGACCCTCAGGCGGCGACCGTCGCCGGCAGGCGGGCCGGCCGCGCGACGCCTGCAGGCATCGAGGCGCCGTGGAGGAGGTGGGCCAGCAGCTCCGCGCTCTCGACCAGCCGCGGCCCCGGCCGGGCGAACAGGCCCGATCCGTCGACGACGAACACGCGCCCGTCGCGGGCGGCCGGGACGTCCTCCCAGCCCGGCACGGCCTCGAACACGCCGACGTCCTCCAGCGCCCGCTCGACCTCGAACCCACAGCACGCGACCACCACTACCTCGGGGCGCGCCGCGACGACCTCATCCCACGAGAGCGTCCGCGACGCCTCGCCGGTCTGGCCGAGGACCTCCTCGCCGCCGGCGATCTCGACCAGCTCGGGGTTCCAGTGGCCGGCCGAGAAGGGCGGGTCGAGCCACTCCAGCATCGCGACCCGCGGGCGCGGCCGCCCGGCGACCGACTGGCGGACCGCCTCGATGCGTGCCGCCAGCGCCTCGACGACCGCCTCGGCGTCGACGCCCGCCGCCTCGCCGACCACGCGGAGCGAGTCGAGCACGGCCGCGAGCGTCATCGGCTCCAGGTTGACCACGCGCGGGGCGCCCGGCAGCCGGCACGCCGCGGCGGCGACCTCCGCCTCGGCGACCGCGCAGACGTCGCAGAGCGCCTGCGTCACGATCAGGTCCGGCTCGAGGGCCTCCAGCCGGTCGTCGTCGAGCGTGTAGAGCGCGGCCTGCGTCTCGAGCCGCTCGCGGACGAGGGCGTCGATCTCGGCGCTCGTCGCGTCGTGGGGAATCAAGGTCTGCGTGACCGCCGGGAGCCCGCAGGCCTCGGGCGGCCAGTCGCACTCGTGGGTGACGCCGACGAGGCGGTCGGCGAGCCCGAGCGCGGCGACGATCTCGGTGGCGCTGGGGAGGAGGGAGACGATCCGCTGGGCAGGCATGACGGGGCGGGTGACGCGCCCGTTGAACCTCCGGGGGGCGGGATCGGTCCCTGGATGAGAGCGAGCCGCCTCGGGGCCGCCCACCTCGGGGGACGCCGGCCCCGAGGCGGAGCCGGCCTCGCACGGCCTGAGGAGGTCCGGGGGTCCGCCTCGGTGTCCGTGTTCTCGACGGTCCCTGCAGGCAGGGTGCATCCGCGCTTCGCGACCAACAGCGCGTTCGGTGCGGGCGGCAGGTTCGATCCGGACGCCTACCGGCCGTCACGAGGAGAGGCCGAATCCAGGGCGACCGAGAAGGGTGCTGCCGGAAGCCCCGCTGCGTTGACCAAGGTTGCGCTGGTCGGGTTGTCGTGCCAGGCGTACCGCAGGGCGGCGGGGTTGGGCACGGCGTCGCTCCAGACCTCGACGCGGCGGTCGCGGAGCCGTGCGTCGGCCCAGTGCCAGACGCCGTCGCGTCCGGCCAGGGCGAACCCGCCGAGGGGCTGCCCATCGCGCGTGGCGAGCCCGCCGTCGGGGTGGGCGAACGCCACGAGCACGCGCCCGTCCTCGAGGGTGTGCGAGGCGTACCGAGGCCCCGAGGCGGGCACGCCGGCCTCGCGGTAGACCATCGACCGGGCCGCCATCGCCAGCCGCGTGCCGACCGTCTTCTTGTCGCGCGGGTGGATGTCGTTCGCATCCCCGACGTCGAGCGCGAGCGCCTCGGCCGTGCGCGGAAGAGACAGCGCTGCACTCTGCGCCGCCCGCAGCGCCGGCCATCCTCCCGTGTCGTCCGGGCCGTCGGGCGGCTGGCGGTAGCCGGCTAGCTGAACCCACAGGAATGGCATCGCCGGCCGTCCCCACGCCGACCGCCACCCCGTGATGAGTGACCGGAACAGCTCCCGGTAGGCGTCGGGCTCGTTCGCGTTGGACTCCCCCTGGTACCAGAGGACGCCAGCGATGCGCGCCTCGGTGAGCGGGACGATCATCTGGTTCCACAGCACCGTCGGCACCTTGTTGGTCTCGATGGGGCTCATCCGGGCCTCCGTCACGCGGAAGCGCCACGTCCCGGCGAGGGGGCGCCGGTCGCCGTCCCCGACCTCCAGGAACAGGTTGCCCTCGCCCCCCTTGAGGCCACCGCTGCCTCCGCGATCCGTCACGCGGACGGCCAGCACGTTGCGGCCGGGCTGGAGGACCGACGGGGGAAGGGGGTAGAGGTCTCGCGGCTGCGCCCCGCCTCGCCCCGTCCCCACGAGGACGCCGTTAACATATGTGTGATCGCCATCGTCAACCAGGCCCAGCGAGAGCTGGCCGCCCGCTGCGGCCTCGGCGTCGGACAGCTCGAACGAGGTCCGGTACCATGCGACGCCGTCGAGCCCGTCGTACCCGGCCGACTCCCACCGCACGGGCACGCGGAGGGGCTCCCAGGCTGTGTCGTCGAGGGCGGGGTCGGCGAGCGGGTGCGTCTCGCCCTCGACGGGGTCCTGCGCCTCTGACGGGAACGCCCCCCCGAGGCGGTCTCGAAGCGCCGCCTCGGTGTCGCCGTGCCGGTCTCGGATCGCCGCCCGCGTCGCCTCGAGACCCGCCGCGTCGAGGCCGAGCATGGCCGTGCTCATCCACGGCTCGATCCGGCTGCCTCCCCACGAGGCGTGGATCAGCCCGACCGGGACCCCCTGGGACTGGCGGATCTCACGGGCGAAGAAGTAGCCCACGGCCGAGAAATCGCCCACGAAGTCGGGGGTGGCGGGCTCCCAGGTTCCTCCGGGGATGTCGGCCTGCGGCGTGTCGGCGCCCTCGCGCGGGACGCGGATGTGGCGGATGCGGTCGTCGTCGGCGGCGGCGATCTCCGCCTCGGCGTTCTCCGAGTCCTTGACCGCCCACTGCATGTTGGACTGCCCCGAGAGCACCCACACGTCCCCGACCAGCAGGTTCTCGGCCCGATGCCGCTCCGAGCCGGACCGCACATCGAGGCGGTACGGCCCGCCCGGGGGCAGGGCCGGCACGAGCACGCGCCAGTCCCCCTGTTCGGTCGCCCGGGTCTCGAGGCGCGCCCCTCCGAGGCGGATGCGTACGTCGGCACCCGGAGAGGCCCGGCCCCAGATCGGAATCGGTTCGCCTCGCTGGAGAACCGCCCCGTCACCGAGGAGGTGGGGCATCTGGAGCTGGGCGGCGACCGGGGCCGCGGCGAAGACACACAGGAGTGCGAGCGTGCGCATGACGGAGTGGAAGCAGATGGCGCGAAGCCGAGCGTGGAGCCAGAGGATGCGAGGACGTGTCATGGCGCCGGGGGCAACATGCAGGGAGGGGAGGAGGGAGGCTACACCGAGGGACGCCGAGCCTCTGGAGGGTCGAGACGCGCCGTGTTGAAGGTCTGAACGGGCTCGCCTACCTTCAGCCCGCGCCTCCCGGACGCCGAGGGGGTGACCTCGGCCTCCCTGCCCGCGCCACGCCGGCGCCGACGAGACGCCCTCGCCTCCACCCCTCGACGCTGCCCGTCCCCGTCATGAGCCAGATCACGATCCGAGACGTCGCCCGAGAGGCCTCGGTGTCTATCGCCACCGTGTCGGCGGTCACCAACGAGGCCGACTGGGTCTCGGCCTCGACGCGGACGCGCGTGCAGCAGGTCATCGACCGCATCGGGTACCGCCCCAACCGCGCCGCGCGGAGCCTCAAGATTCGACGGGCCGACGCCATCGGTGTCATCGTCTCGGACCTCACCAATCCGTTCTTCACCGAGGTGGTGCGCGGCCTCCAGCACCGCCTCCGTGAGCGCGGCCTCTCGCTGCTGCTCGCCGACGCCAACCACGACCCGTCGCTCGGGGCCGACCAGCTCGACCAACTCGTCGAGCGCCGCGTCGATGGCCTCGTGCTGTTGGGCGACGCCGTGCCCGAGGCGGCGCTCCGCGACTACCTCGGCAAGGCGGCTCGCGTGCCCGTCGTGGCGACTGCACGCAGCGTCGCGATCAAGGGCGTCACGACGATCGGCGTCGACTCGGAGCGGGCCGGCTACGAGGCCACGCGCCACCTGGTCGAGCGGGGATACACCCGGATCGGCCACGTCAGCGGCCCCGAGGCGGGCTCGGGCAGCACCACCCAGGGCCGTGTGGACCGCCTCGCAGGGTGGCGCCGCGCGCTCGCCGAGGCCGGGCTCCAGGACGACCTCCTGGCGCCGGCCAACTGGCGGATTGGCGGCGGACACGCCGCGGCGGCGGACCTCCTCTCGCGCCCGGACCCGCCCGACGCGCTCTTCTGCGCCAACGACATGATGGCGATCGGCGCGATGACCGCCGCCCGCGAGGCAGGCCTCTCGCTCCCGCGCGACCTCGCCGTGGTCGGCTTCGACGACGTGCCCGTCGCGGCCCTCGTCGATCCGCCCCTGACCACGATGGCGATGCCGAAGGGCGACCTCGGGCGCGCCGCTGCAGACCACATCGTCGATCTCGCTCATCTCGACGAGGCCACGTCCGCGCCGGCGCCGAGCCCCTTCGTCGCGCGACTGGTGGTTCGTGGCTCGACGCCCGTTCGCGGGTGAGGGCTGCGGGCGGGCGTCCGGCGTGACGAGGACGGCAAGGTGGGGCGGCACGGGGAGGAGGGGGACGCGGTCCGCCCGGGGGGCGCGGTCGCGTTGAGCCGGTCGGGCGGGCGAGCGATTCCCTAGAATGAACAAAATTGAACGTTCAGATCTTCGTGCGTGGTCGTCGGGATGGCCGCGGCACCCACAGGAGGGCGTTGTTTTTGCCCCCAGAGGCTCCGTAGGATGGTACATCCAGCTTGACAACCCGGTCAAGGCTCCTGTATCCTCGTTCTGAACGCATTCTCGGAAGCGGTACCACTCAAGCGTGAGTGAACAGTTCAGAAAACGATCCAGGTCCACCGTCCGCGACGTCGCGGATGCGGCGGGTGTGTCGGTGGGCACGGTCTCGGCCGTCATCAACGCGCGCGGGACCGTGCGCGACGTGACGCGGCGGCGCGTGATGGACGCCATCGGCCTGCTCAACTACGAGCTTCCGCGGTCGCCGGGCGTCGGCGGCTCGCAGCGGACGAAAAGCGTGGGCCTGATCGTCAAGGAGGCCGCCAACCCGTTCTACGCCGAGATCCTCCTCGGGGCGCGCGACCTCGTCACCGAGGCGGGCTACGTCCTCTGCGAGGGCACCTCGGAGGGCGCCTACCACGACGAGGGGCGGCTGCTCGAAGCGTTCCGCCACCAGGGCATCGCGGGTGCCATCGTCGCGCCGGTGGTCGAGGAGGCGGGCGACCTCTCGCACCTCTTCCTGGTCCAGCGCCGCGGCTACCCACTCGTCCTCCTCGGGGAGGTCCGCGGGCTGCCCGTCCCCAGTGTGACCGTGGACAACGTGAAGGCCTCCAAGGCCGCCGCCGAGTACCTGCTCTCGGGCGGGCACGAGCGGATCCTCCACGTCTCCGGCCCGGCCTACTCGCAGCACAGCCAGGACCGGATGGCGGGCGTGCGCGAGGCGTTCAGCGAGTCGCCGCTCCGCTTCAACGACTCGATGATCGTCGAAGGCGGCGCGCGCCTCGAAGACGGCTACCGCGTGGTACGCGAGGTGTTCTCGGCCCGAGACGAGCGCGAACGCCCAACGGCGATCACGTGCTTCAATGACCTCGTCGCGATCGGCGCACTCCGGGCCTTGGGCGAGCTGGGGCTCTCCGTTCCCGAGGACGTCTCGGTCGTCGGGTACGACGACATCCACATGGCGGCCTACCTGCCGACGCCACTTACGACGGTCCGGGTGCCCTCGCGCGAGATGGGGCGCCTCTCCGCCGATCTGCTGCTGCGCCAGCTCCGGGGCCGCGCCCCCGAGGTGCCCGAGCGCACCGTCCTGGACGCCGACCTCATCGTCCGCGCCACGTCCCGGCCGCTGTCTTGATGCCTGCCTCGACACTCGATCTCTGCCGCGTGACGGGTCGCAGCGAGGGGGCCTGTGTGGCACCGCCGGCGCGTCGAGCGCCCGCCCACATGCGGGTCGGGAGTACCGCGCGCCCCCGAGGCGGGCGCCACGACGCATGAGACGCCTGGTCCTCGTGCTCCTGGGTGGGTTGGCGGTTCCGGCTGCCAGCGCGCAGACGGCGACGGTCCGCGTCGAGAACCCGACGAGCGCCGTGCGACCAGATGAGGTCGTGTCGGTGCGGTGGGACGTGCTGGAGCGGCGCATACCGAGCCTCGCGCCGGATCGCGTCCGTGCCCTCGACAGCGACGGCGCCGAGGTGCCGACCCAGGTGCTCGACGCCGACGGAGACGGCACGCCCGACGCGCTCCTGCTGCGCGTCCGCCTGTGGCCCGAGCAGGTGCGCACCTACACCGTTGACGCCGCCTCGGGCACGCCCGTTGCCTCGCGCGCAGGCGCGCGCCACGACGCGCGCCGCGACGACGTGGCCTGGGAGAACGACCGCATCGCGTTTCGCACCTACGGCACCGGCCTGTGGGAGCTCGAAGACCTCGTCAGCAGCGGCTTCGACGTCTGGACCAAGCGGACCTCCGACCTCGTCCTCGACCGGTGGTACGACGGCGGCGACTACCACACCGACCGGGGCGAGGGCGCCGACTTCTACTCCGTCGGGGCGTCCCTCGGCGCCGGCGCCACGGCGCTGTGGAACGGCACGGCGCTCCAGCGCGCCCCCAACGCCTCGGGGCACCGCATCCTCGCCGATGGCCCGCTGCGGGCCGTGATCGAGACCACCCACGGACCGTGGACAACGGAGAGCGGCATGGCCATGACCGAGACGCGCCGCATCACCGTCGACGCGGGGCGCCCTGGATTCCGCCTCGAGAGCACGTTCGCATCCGACGACCCGGAAGCGCTTCTCGTCGCGACGGGCGTCGTCGACCGCGCCGGGCTGACGGCGTCGGCGGGCGAGACCGCGGGGTGGACGTGGCTGAGCACCTGGGGGCCCGTCGACCCCTCGAAGGGAGGCCACGGCCGCCTCGGGGCCGCGGTGCTGACGCGCGCCGACCGGGTGCGCGACGAGACGCGCACCGACGGCCACCACCTGCTGATCGTCCAGCCGCCGCGGGCGGGCACCACGGTGTCGCACGTCCTCACCGGGTGGTCGGCGAGCCCGAACGGCCCGGAGCACGCCGACGACTTTCTCGCGCTCGTCCGCGCCGAGGCGGACCGACTGGCGCACCCGCTTCGCGTTCGCGTTGAGGCGCCGCCGCTCGACGCGCGCGCGGCGCTCGACGCCGCCGCCGACCGCCTCCGCCCGTTCCTGAGCCGCCCCGCTGTCGACGGCGAGATCCCGCGCTCGCTCGAGCCCGACGGCTCGGCCGACGCGTCGCCCGCGAGCGAGTGGACGAGCGGCTTCTACCCCGGCACGCTCTGGCTCCTCTACGAGCACACCGGCGACGACGCCTTCGCCGAGGCGGCCCGCCGGTGGACAGCCGTCGTGGAGCCGGAGAAGGAGAACGGCGGCACGCACGACATGGGCTTCAAGGTCTACACGAGCGCCGGCAACGCCCTCCGCCTGACCGGCGAGGCGTCCTACCGCGACGTGGTGATCGAGGCGGCCGAGACGCTCCTCACCCGGTTCGACCCCGAGGTGGGCGCGATCAAGTCGTGGGACTGGGGCCGGTGGCGCTTCCCGGTCATCATCGACAACATGATGAACCTGGAGCTGCTCTACGCCGCCTCGGAGCTGACGGGCGACGACCGCTTCGCCGAGGCCGCGACGCAGCACGCCCGCACGACACTGGCCCACCACTTCCGCGAGGATGCCTCGTCGGTCCACGTCGTCGAGTTCGACGAGGCGACGGGCGCGCGGCTGGCGCGCAAGACGTGGCAGGGCGTCAGCGACGCGTCCGCCTGGAGCCGCGGCCAGGCCTGGGCGCTCTACGGCTACACGATGGCCTACCGCGAGTCGGGCGAGGCCGACTTTCTTGCTCAGGCCCAGCGCGTGGCCGAGCTGATCCTCGAGCATCCGCGCCGGCCTGGCGACGGGGTCCCGTACTGGGACTACGACGCGCCCGCCATCCCCGACGAGCCGCGCGACGCCTCGGCGGCGGCTGTGATCGCCTCGGCGCTCGTCGAACTGGCCGGCCTCGTGCCCGACGAGCGCGACCGCTACCTCGCCGAGGCGGACCGGATCCTGGCGGCCCTCGCGCAGGACTACCTCGTCGCCGACGACCTCGACGAGCCGTTCCTCCTCGACCACTCCGTCGGCAGCGTGCCGGGCGGCTTCGAGGTCGACGTACCCCTCACCTACGCCGACACCTACTACGCCGAGGCGCTCCTCCGCCGCCAGCGGCTGGCGGACGACCGCCCCGCCCTGGGCTCCCGATGACCGTGACGCTCTCCCGACTCGCCCTCCCCGCGCTGGCCCTCCTGCTCGCCCTGCCCGCCTCGGCGCAGGCCGGCCGCCAGGTGATCCCCATCAACGCCGGCTGGGACTACCTCGAACAGGCCGCGCCGACCCCCGAGGCGGCCAACGCCGCCCGCGGATGGACGACCGTCTCGCTGCCGCACTCCTGGAACGTGTGGGACACCGCCGACCTGGAGCCGGGCTACCGCCGCGATGCGAGCTGGTACCGCAAGACGATGGACCTCGCGCCCCAGAGCGGGCGCCGGATGCTGCTCTACTTCGAAGGGGCGGCCATGACGGCCGACGTGTACGTCAACGGCGAGCGCGCGGGCGGGCACGTCGGCGGCTACGTGGGCTTCGACGTCGACATCACCGACCAGGTGCAGGCGGGCCCCAACGAGATCCTCGTGCGCGTGTCGAACGCCTACGACCCCGACCTCATCCCGTCGCAAAAGGCCGACTACTTCCTCTACGGCGGCCTCACGCGCGACGTATTCCTCAAGGAGGTGCCGGCCACGTACATCGAGCGCGCCCACGTCCTCACGCCGTCCGTGAGTGCGGCGTCGGGCGAGGTCGCGCTCCGCCTCGCGCTCGGCGGCGACGGTCCGGGCGCGGGGCACTCCGTCCGGGCGCGGCTGATCGACCCCGCGGGGGCGACGGTGCAGACCGTCACCGAGGCGGTGCCGGCGGGCACGCGCGACTCGGTCGCGGTCGCCTTCGCGCCGGTCGCCACCCCGGCGCTGTGGTCGACGCGCGACCCCAACCTCTACCGCGTCGAGGTGGAGCTGCTGGCCGACGGCGCCGTCGCAGACCGCGTGACGGAGCCGCTGGGCTTCCGCTGGTTCGAGTTCCGCGAGCACGGCGCGTTCTACCTCAACGGCGAGCGGCTGCTGCTGCGCGGCACGCACCGGCACGAGGACCACGCCGGCTACGCCTCGGCGATCCCGAACGAGATCCACCGCCGCGACATGGCGATGATGAAGGAGATCGGGGCCAACTTCGTCCGCCTCGGCCACTACCCGCAGGACCCGGTGATCTACCAGGCCGCCGACAGCCTCGGGATCCTGCTCTGGGACGAGCTCCCCTGGAACCGAGGCGGCATGGGCGGCCCGGCCTGGATGGCGAACACCGAGCGGCTGCTCCGCGAGATGATCGCCCAGAACCTCAACCACCCCAGCATCATCACGTGGTCGCTGGGCAACGAGATCTACTGGCTGCCGGACTTCCCCGGCGGCGACGACACCGACCGGCTCAACGAGATGCTCGCCCACCTCCACGAGGTGGCCCGCGAGCTGGACCCGTCGCGCCCCACGTCGATCCGGAAGTACTACGAGGGCTCCGACATCGTCGACGTGTTTTCGCCGTCGATCTGGGCGGGGTGGTACTCGGGCGTCTACACCGCCTACGAGACCGCCCTCCTCGACGCGCAGGAGACCTACCCGCGCCTGCTCCACATGGAGTTCGGGGGCTCCAGCCACGTCGGCCGCCACACCGAGCGCCCCATCGACGGCGAGGGCTTCGTCGACCCCGACCAGTGGAGCGAGAGCATCAGCCAGGTCGAGGTGCGCAGCATCGCCAACAACGGCGACTGGTCGGAGAGCTACATCGTCGACCTCTTCGACTGGTCGCTGCGCGTGAGCGAGACGCTGCCCGAGTTTACCGGCAACGCCCAGTGGGCGTTCAAAGACTTCGGGACGCCGCTCCGCCCCGAGAACGACCTGCCGTACGTCAACCAGAAGGGCCTCGTCACGCGCGACGGCACGCCGAAGGACGCCTACTACGTCTTCCGCTCCGTCTGGACCGACCCCGACGAGGGCGACGCCCCGATGTGCTGGATCGAGTCGCACACGTGGACCGAGCGGGCGGGACCGGCGGGCCAGACCCTCCCCGTGACGGTCTACTGCAACACCGACGCCGCCCGGCTGGCCGTCAACGGCGCCGACCAGGGCACCCGCCAGCGGGACCCGAGCGTCTTCCCCGCGGCGGGCCTCGTGTGGGACGTCACCTTCGCTCTCGGCGAGAACACGATCATTGCGACCGGCATCGAGGAGGGCGCGGACGTCGTCTCGGACACGCTCGTCGTGACCTACCACGACACGCCCGCCGGCCGGCCCGACGAGATCGTGCTCACGGCCGAGCCGATGGCGAACGGCCACCTGCTGATCGTCGCCACGATGCGCGACGCCGACGGCCGCCGCGTGCTCGACTACGAGGACGACGTCTACTTCAGCCTCGACGGCGCGGGCGAGCTGCTCGTCGGCTGGGGCACGCCCACGCGCAGCCAGCGCGTCGGCTTCGCCAACGGCCGCGCGGCCATCGAGATGATTCCTGGCGACGGCCCCGCGACCGTGAGCGCGCTCAACCAGGACTTCAAGGGCTCCTACCTCCCGCTCCCCGACGCCGAGAGCCTGACCGAGCGCCGCTAGCCCACTGCTGCATCCGACCATGACCCGACGGCTTCGATTTCTGCTCCTGCCCGTCCTGCTGGCCCTCCCGCTGGCGCCTGCCGGCGCGGCGGCCCTGCCGGCAGACCTCCCGGCCATCCTGACCGGGACCGTCACCGACGCCGCCTCGGGGGACCCGCTCCTGGGCGCGGCCGTGCGCATCGAGGGCACTGGGCTGGGGGCTGCCACCGACGCCGACGGCGAGTACCGGCTGCTGCGGGTGCCGAGTGGCCCGCAGGTGGCGCTGGTGACCTACCTCGGGTACGAGACCCAGCGCATCGAGATCGACGTGCCCGACGACGGGACGCTCCGCCTCGATGTGCAGCTCGAACTGGACGTGATCGAGGGCGAGGGCGTCGAGATCACGGCCCAGGCCGAGGGCCAGGTCGCGGCGATCAACCAGCAGCTCCGCTCGAACCAGATCGTGTCGGTCGTCTCGGCGGCCCGCATCCAGGAGCTGCCCGACGCCAACGCGGCCGAGTCGGTCGGTCGGCTGCCGGGTATCTCAATCCAGCGCGACGCGGGCGAGGGCGAGAACGTGGTCATCCGCGGGCTCTCGCCGCGGTACAACAACGTGACCGTGAACGGGGTCAAGCTGCCGTCGACCGACTTCGACACCCGCGCGACGGACCTCAGCATGGTCTCGTCCGACATGCTGGCCGGCGTCGAGGTGTACAAGTCGATCACGCCCGACCAGGACGCCGACGCCATCGGCGGGTCGGTCAACTTCACGCTCCAGGGCGCCCCGGCGGGCCTGCGGACGCAGAGCCTCTTCCAGGGCGGCTACAACGGCCTCTCGGGGTCGTTCGGCCAGTACAAGGGCAACGCCTCGGTGAGCAACCGCTTCCTCGACGACCGCCTCGGGGTGTTCTTCCAGGGCAACCTCGAGCGCGTCGACCGGAGCTCCGAGCGGATCACGGCCGACTACCTCAACCAGGCCACGAGCGACGACGAGACCGACACGACGCTCCTGATCGACGAGGTCGACATCCGCGATCGGGCCGAGAACCGGGACCGCTACGGGGCGAGCCTCATGCTCGACTACCGCCTCCCGGTCGGCACGGTCCAGTTCACCAACTTCTTCAACCGCCTCGACCGGGCCTACGTCTCGCGCGACAACACGTACAACCCGAGCGAGTCGGGCGTCACCTACGACGTGCGCGACGCGCAGCTCCAGACCGACGTGCTCAGCTCGGCCCTGGCCGGGGAGTTCAACCTGGGCGACCTCGCGACGCTCGACGTGACCGCCAACTGGGCCTTCTCGGAGATCGAGACGCCGTACGACAGCCGCGCCCGGTTCCGCGAGAACTCGGCCTTCGACTCCGAGGCGCTCGTGCGGGAGGAGGGGCCTCAGATCGTGCCGTCGTTCGCGCTCGGCAACGTCGACAACACCTTCTTCGAGCGCCTCGACTTCTTGCAGCAGGTCGGCAGCGAGCGCGACCTGGGCCTCCAGGGCAACCTGCAGATCCCGTTCAACGCGGGGTCGTGGCTCTCGGGCTACCTCAAGACCGGCGCCAAGTACCGCTCGAAGGAGCGCGAGAACGACAACACCCAGCAGTTCGCCTTCCTCTTCTTCGGAGGGGACAACGGCGGCCTCGACGAGCTGCGCGAGCTCTTCCCCGACGCCGAGTCGTCGCTGGGAGGGCAGGTCGGGCTCGAGTCCTTCCTCGACCCGGAGATCTCCGACCGCGAGATCCTCGAGGGCGACTTCCTCGTGTCGCGGACGCCGGACCTCGACCTCGCACGGCTCACGCAGGAGGCCTTCCGCGACAGCATGCGCCAGGCCGTCTGGGGTGACTTCCGCGACTTCACGGCCGACGAGACCGTCACAGCCGGCTACATCATGACGGAGCTGAACTTCGGCCCCCGCGTGATGCTGCTGCCCGGCATCCGCTACGAGCAGACGGACACGTTCTTCAACGCCTTCTTCGGCCGGACGCCTTCGGTCCTGACCGACCGCGATGACGACCAGATCGTGCTCCGCGACACCACCTCGGAGCAGAGCTACGGCAACTGGTTCCCGATGGTCCAGCTCCGCGTGCGGCCGACCGACTGGTTCGACGTCCGGCTGGCGTACACCGAGACGCAGGCCCGCCCCGACTTCCGCGACACGTCGCCGCAGGTCCGCATCAGCGACACCGGCCAGCTCATCACGAAGGGGAGCCCGGACCTGCGGCCGTCGCAGGCGCAGAACGTCGACGCCTACGTCTCCTTCTACTCCAACCGGATCGGCCTCTTCAGCGTCGGCGGGTTCTACAAGCGGATCGAGGGCGTGATCTACAACGCCGACATCCGCCTCCAAGACGAGGAGACAGCGGCCGCGAACGGCTTCCCCGATCAGGTCGGCTTCCGGCTCCTCGAGCCCCGCAACCTGGATACCCCCACCACGGTCCGCGGCATCGAGGTGGACTGGCAGGCCAACCTGCTCTGGCTGCCCGGCCCGCTGAGCGGCGTCACGTTCAACGCCAACGTCTCGCGCATCTTCTCGGACACCGAGATCGAGCGCGTCCGGTCGACCACCGAGGTGGGACCGCCGCCGTTCTTCATCCCCGTCGTCACCTTCTCGACGGTGCGCGAGGAGGTGCGCCTGCTCGACCAGCCGGACTGGGTCGCCAACGTGTCGCTCGGCTACGACCGCGGCCCGTTCTCCGGCCGCGCCTCGGTGCTCTACCAGGAGGGCAACCTGACCGGCTACGGCAACAACGACCGGACGCTCGCCTTCTTCGATACCTACGTCCGCTGGGACGCGCAGGCGAGCTACCGCCTGCTGCCGTCGCTCCAGCTCTTCGCGCAGTTCAACAACCTGACCGACCGGCCCGATCTGGCGCTCCAGAGCACGGGCCTCTTCCTCAGCGAGCAGGAGGCCTACGGGCGCTCCGTCAACCTGGGCCTCCGCTTCCGGCCCTGACCCCCTGGCTCGGCCCCGCGACCGGGCCAGCACGGGGCGTCAGCCCCGGCCTCCAGGTCGCAACCTCACTCCCTACACCATCATGCAAGTCACTACTCCACTTTCCAGGCTGAGCCTGCTCGTCGCCGCGGCGTTCGCGCTGGCCGTCGCGCCCGAATCGGTCGCCCAGTCGCCGCTGGCGGTCGCGCCCGGCGTGGACGCGCTCAACATCGCGATCGAGAACGACACGAACCGCCCGGCCGACCGGGTCTACGTGCTCCAGCGGGGGGCCTACTACGGCGTCTCGCGGGAGATCAACAACCAGGGGTACACGCTTCGGATCGCCGCCGCCGAGGGCGAGGGCAACCGCCCGGTCATCCACCGCGCGTTCGACTCGAACGGCAACTCGCCCGGCAGCCGCTACTTCAACCTCGCGGGCGACGTGGAGTTCACCGGCATCTACTTCCTCAACGCAGACCCGAGCGGGGGGGAGGCTGCGACGGTGTTCGCACTCAACAGTGAGGACATGCGCTTCGTGATCGACGACTGCGTGTTCCAGGGCGGCCTGTCGCGCCTGATCGAGGTCAACGTCGACGGCACGAAGATGTACTTCACCGACAGCCAGTTCCGCAACCAGGTCCGCGTCGACGGAAGCTCCAACGGGCGCCCGATCGACTACCGGACCGTCCGGTCGGACTCGCTCGTGATCGAGAACACGTCGTTCCTCAACATCTCGGGCTACCTCGTCCGCTACGGTGGGCCGGCGCTCGAGAACGTCATCTTCAACCACAACACGGTCTACAGCACCGGCCGGGAGCTGACGACGAACTCGTTCGCGACGCAGGTCATCAACTACCAGTTCACGAACAACCTCATCGTCAACCCCCACAGCTTCGGGCAGGACCCGGTCCCGGACGGGACGCTGCCCCAGGGCGTCGTCCCGCTCGACTCTCTCGATGCGTCGATCGACAACGGCTTCACCGAGGCGGACCGCAACATCCGGATCGAGAACAACGGGTACATGATCACGAGCGACCTCCAGGCGTTCTACGACGCCCGGACGTCGTCGGGCGACCCAATCGCGCCCCGCGCGTTACTCGACAACGGCCTCCAGCTCTACGTCGCGGCCAACCCGAGCGTCCGGTTCGGCAACAACGAGACCTACAACATTGACTTCGTCGCACCGCCCGACCTGACGGACTACATCACGTACCTGGGCAACTTCCGCGACGGCGCGTCGGACCCCGGCTCCTGGATCTTCGGCGAGACCGACGGACAGCTCTTCCCGGCGACGCAGCCGCCCCCGGAGGACCTCGCCTACCCGGCCACGGACCCGGCCTACACGGCGGCGCAAGGCGGGTACCCGCTCGGCAACCTCAACTTCTTCCCGGCGCTCCGTGAGCAGTGGGAGGCCGAGGGCGGCCGCTCGGTGTCGACCGACGGCGCCCCGGGCGGCGAGGGCTTCGTGCTCTACGGCGCCGTGCCCAACCCGACGTCCGGCCAGGTCGCGCTCCGCGTGGGCCTCGACGAGGCCGCCTCGGTGAGCGTCGACGTGTTCGACACGCTCGGGCGGCGCGTCCTCCAGGTCCCGGCGTCGGCCGTGCCGGCGGGCGAGAGCCACACCGTCCGCCTCGGGGCGGAGCTGCCCTCGGGCCTCTACATCGCCCGCGTCTCGGCGGCGTCGGGCAGCGACGTCCGCGTCCGGACGACGCCGTTCACCGTCGCGCGCTAGCCGCGATACCCACCCACGGCCCCGGCGCTCGGTCGCCGGGGCCGTGTTCCATCGTTCCGACCGACCTCCCGGGAGGCGCATCGACCGTGCGTCTCGATCTGGAGGTCGGTCTCTTCCGGTCTCTGCCCGTTGGGAGGCCGTCTCCGTGTTTTCCCATGGTGATCCGTACCGCCCTCCTCCTCCTCGCTGCCAGCACGGCGTGTGCCGCGCAGACGTGGGAGTCCGAGATCGCATCCACCGGCAGCGACGGGCGCCTCCAGTACACGGCCGACAGCGAAGGAAACCGGATTCCTGACTTCTCCCGCGCCGGGTACCGAGGCGGGGGAACGCCGCTGCCCGAGCTCCCCGTGATGCGCACCGTCGCGCCGGTGGACGGCGACGACACGGCCTCGATCCAGGCGGCCATCGACGAGGTGGCCGCGCTCGCGCCCGACGCCGACGGGCACCGCGGCGCCGTCCGGCTGGAGCCGGGCACCTACCAGGTCAACGGGATGCTCCGCGTCGAGGCGGACGGCATCGTGCTGCGGGGCGCCGGCGACGGCGACGACCCGAGCGCCAACACGATCCTCGTGCGCAGCGACCCCGGCCAGGACCCCGTCATCAACCTCGGCCGCGAGGCCTTCTCGTTCAACAGCGCCATGATCCGGCAGGTGCAGGGCCGCGCGTCGTCGCTCGTCGCCGACGACCTCGTGCCCGTCGGCGCGTACTCGTTCCGCGTGCGCAACCCGGAGCGGATGCGCCCTGGCCTCGACGTGGTCGTCCACCACCCCGCGACGTCCGAGTGGCTGGCCGCGATCGGCAACGGAGGAACGGCGAGCGACCCGCCGTGGCAGGTGGGGCAGCACCCGATCAGCTTCGTCCGCACCGTCGAGGCGGTCGAGGGGGACGTCGTGACGTTCGACGCGCCGATGTTCTACCGCCTCGATGCGTCGGTGTCGCAGGCGTACGTCTACCCGCGCGAGATGGGCGGCGTGGTCGAGGAGGTGGGCGTCGAGGACCTCCGGATCGAGATCGAGACGCGCAGCCCGCAGGACGAGACGCAGGCCAAGAGCGCCATCGAGGTCACGCTCGTCGAGAACGCCTGGGTGACCGGCGTGACCGCGCGGCAGTTCTGGTTCGCCGGGGTCGACGTGCAGAACTCGCGCTACGTCACCGTGCGCGACTGCCGGGCCATCGACCCGCACTCGCAGATCGCGGGCGCGCGCCGCTACAACTTCACCGCCTCGCGGTCTCAGATGGTGCTCTTCGAGGGCAACTACGCCAACGAGGGCCGCCACGCCTACGCGGGCAACGGCTCCACGCTCGACTCGGGCATCGTCTTCCTCGACAACACCTCCGAGGACGCCTACGCGCCGAGCGAGGCGCACCGCCAGTGGGGCATGGGCTTCCTCTTCGACAACCACACCGAGATCGGCTCGACCGGCACAAGCGTCTTCACCCGGCGGATCCACCTCGGCAACCGGGGCAGCTACGGCTCCAGCCACGGGTGGTCGTGCGCCAACTGCGTCGTCTGGAACGCCCAGATGAACGGCGCGCTGACGGTGGTCGAGAAGCCGCCGACGGCGCAGAACTACGCGATCGGGGTGCAGGGCACCGTCAGCGACGACGGTCCGTTCTTCCAGAACACCGGCCCCTACATCGAGGGCACCGAGGTGCCGGGGCTGTCGCCGCGGTCGCTCTACCTCCGCCAGGTCGACGACCGCCTCTCCCCGGTCTCGGCGGAGGACCAGCCGGTCTTCAGGGGAGCGCTCGGCCCCCCGGCGCCCAACCCGGTGGCGTCGCGGATGACCCTTCGCCTCGACCTCGCGACCGCCTCGGCGGTCCGCCTGGCCGTGTTCGACGTGCTCGGCCGGGAGGTGCAGGTCGTGGCCGACCGCCCGTTCGGGGCGGGCACGCACCGCATCGAGGTCGACGCCTCGGGGCTGGCGCCGGGCGCCTACTTCGTCCGCCTCGAGGCGGGCCGACAGGTCGACACCCGCCCGTTCACGGTGGCCCGATGATCGCGCGTGCGCGGACCGGTCGCGCGCTCGTGCTGGCGGCTCTCACGGCCGCGCTCGCCTCGGGGGCGGCGGCGCAGCGGACCCTCGTGTCGACGCCCGCCGACCTGCGCGCGGCCATCGCTGGCGCCCAGCCCGGCGACACGATCGCGCTCGCCAACGGGACGTGGACCGACGTCGACATCGTCTTCCGCGCCGACGGCACCGAGGCGGACTCGATCCGCCTCGAGGCGGAGACGCCGGGCGGCGTGGTTCTCGACGGCGCGTCCTCGCTCCGCATCGCGGGCGACTACCTCGTCGTGGACGGCCTCCGCTTCGAGGGCGGCACCTTCAGCCAGGGCCACCTGATCCAGTTCCGCGACGGCTCGCGCGCGGCCCACCACAGCCGCCTGACCAATACGACGGTCGTCGACGTCGGTGCCGTCAACCCGAACGTCAACACCAAGTGGGTCTCGCTCTACGGCACCCACAACCGCGTCGACCACAACTACCTCGCGGGGAAGGCCAACCTGGGAACGACCCTCGTGGTGTGGCTGGAACGCGGCTCCAGTCACCAGCCGACCTACCACCGGATCGACCGGAACCACTTCGGCCCGCGCCCTCCGCTGGGCCAGAACGGCGGCGAGACGATCCGCCTCGGGACGAGCGACGTGTCGATGCAGGACGCCTTCGTGACGGTCGAGGAGAACCTCTTCGAGCGGTGCGACGGCGAGATCGAGATCATCTCGGTCAAGAGCGGGAGCAACACCCTCCGCCGGAACACCTTCCTCCGCTCGCGGGGGACGCTCACGCTGCGCCACGGAAACGGCTCGCGGGTCGAGGGCAACGTGTTCCTCGGCCAGCGCGTCGGCGACACCGGTGGGGTGCGCATCATCGGGGAGGACCACGTGGTGGTGAACAACTACTTCGAGCTGCTGGCCGGAACGGGCCTCCGGGCGGCGATCTCGATCATGAACGGCGTCCCGAACTCGCCCCTGAACCGCTACTTCCAGGTCCGCAACGTCACCGTCGCGCACAACACGGTCGTCCGCGCGCGCGACGCGCTCGTGATCGGCGCCGGGGCCGACAGCGAGCGGACGCTCCCGCCGGAGGACGTCCGCTTCCACAACAACGTGCTGCTCTCGCAGGGCGAGAAGATCGTCGACCTCGAGGCGGAGCCGACCGGCATGACGTGGGACGGTACCCTCTACTGGGGCGGCTCGCTGGGAATCGACGAGCCGCCCGGCGCGACGCGCGTCAACCCGCAGATCCAGCCCGAGGCGGGCGAGACGCTCTGGCGCCCGCTGCCCGAGAGCCCCATTCTGGACGCGGCCGTCGCGATCCCGGGCCTGGACCTCGCCACCGACATCGACGGCCAGGCCCGCGACGCGACGCCCGACATCGGCGCCGACGAGCGCGCGACGTCGGCGGTCGTGTTCCGCCCGCTGACGGCGTCCGACGTGGGGCCGTCGTGGTCCAGGGCGACGGCCGGTGAGCCGGCCGGTGAGCGTTCGGGCAGTCTCCGCCTCGGGGACCCGTTCCCCAACCCATCCGCTGGCGCTGTGTCCGTTCCGCTGACGGCCGCCGGCGATGTCGAGGTGACCGTGGTCGATGCCCGGGGGCGCCAGGTGGCGGTGCTGTTCGAGGGCGCCCTCGCTGCTACGCACGCCCTCCGCCTCGACACGGCCGGGTGGGCGGCCGGGACGTACGCCGTGATCGCCCGGCAGGGCTCCGCCGTCGCCCGGACGTCCCTCACGGTCCTTCCGCCTCGGTGACGGGCGCCCTCCAGACGATGGGCGCCTGGACGATCACGCTGATGGTGCTCGTGGCCGGATGTGCTGGCTCTGGCGAGGCGGTCCGCCCGCCCGCGACCCTCGGCGAGGTGGAGCGCGACCGCGTCATCGAGGCGGCGGAGCGGGCGATGGGCGCGCCGCCGGTCACGGTTACCGCCACTCGCGCCGTGCGCAGCGCCGGTGGCCCGCACGACTTCTACTCGGAGGGCGACTACTGGTGGCCCGATCCCGAGAATCCCGGCGGCCCGTACGTCCGCCGCGACGGCGAGACGAACCCGGACAACTTCGTCGCCCACCGCCAGGCGATGCGGCGGCTCGCGCAGATCGTCCCCGACCTTGCATCGGGCTACCTGCTGACCCGGGACGTCCGCTACGTGGAGGAGGCTCTGCGCCACCTCCGTGCGTGGTTCGTGGCGCCCGCGACGCGCATGAACCCGAGCCTCCTCTACGCCCAGGCGATCAGCGGGCGCGTGACGGGGCGCGGCATCGGCATCATCGACACGGTGCACCTCGTCGAGGTGGCCCGCGCCGTCGAGGTGCTGGCGACCGAGGGGGCGATCCCCGAGGCGGAGGCGGCCCGGATCCGCCACTGGTTCCGCGACTACCTGACCTGGCTGACGACGCACCCCTACGGGATCGACGAGCGCGACCACGGCAACAACCACAGCACGGCGTGGGCGCTGCAGGCGGCGGCCTTCGCCAGCCTCGTGGGCGACGCGGCCGTCCTCGCCGACGTCCGCCACCGGTTCCGGACCGTCCTGCTCCCGACCCAGATGGACGTCGCGGGCGGCTTCCCCGACGAGCTCGGGCGGACCAAGCCGTACGCCTACTCGTTGTTCAACCTCGACATGTTCGCCGGCGTCGCGCAGATCGCCTCGACGCCCGACGACGACCTCTGGGCGTACGAGACGCCCGACGGGCGCGGCCTGGCCCTCGGCCTGCGGTTCATCGAGCCCTATGTCCGCGACAAGAGCGCGTGGCCGCTTCCGCTGGACGTGGAGTACTGGGACGACTGGCCCGTGCGCCACCCGGCGCTGCTCTTCGGCGGCGTCGCGCTGGAGCAGCCCGGGCTCGTCCGCCTCTGGGCGGCCCAGGACGCTGAACCCACGGCCGAGGAGGTGATCCGCAACCTGCCCCTCCGGCGCCCCCTGCTCTGGGTCCCCGGCGCGATCCCGATGGGTACCCCGCCTCGGTGAGCGCCAGCCCCGAGGCGGGCTGCTCGTCTCGTCCCCGAGGCGGACCTCCCCGAGGCAAGAGGGCAGAGGTGCGGTGCCAGGAAGCGCCCTGTCACGAGTCCCCACTCGCTGGGACGGCGCACCCCGGCCGGAGCCCGATGCCCGGGGCCAGCCTCAGGGGCCGGGCCGGACGCACGAGGATGACCTCGGTCGCGTCCACCACGTCCGGCCCGCGCCCGCCCGTCGAGCGGTAGTTGTTGTCGTTGAGGACGAGGACCGTCTGCGCGTCCAGCGCGAGGACGCCCTCGACGGTCACGTACGGGAACCGGAACCGGGGGCCGAAGCCGCCGAGGCGGTGCGGGTTGCGGAGGTCGAGCAGGTCGACGACCAGCTCCTTGCGGAGGACGCCGCGGTCGTCCGCCGAGGCGAGGTCGACGCGGTAGAGCCGCTTCGTCTGGGCCTCGGCGCCCTGCCGCGCGTCCCGCTCGATGACGAGCACCTCGCGCTCGTTCAGCACGGCCATGTCGCCGGTCAGGTGATCGGGCTGGTCGAGCGGGTAGAACCGGACCGAGTCGGCGAAGGCGCGGCGGTCGAGGTCGAACGTGTAGAGCCGCAGGAGCCCCTCGGGGTCCCCCGCCACGGGGCCTTCGAGGAGCGCCCAGAGCCGGTCGCCGCCCGGGGCGAGCGCGAGCGACTCGAACCCGCCCGAGGCCCGGATCGTCGCCCGCGAGGCCTCGCCCGGCCCCGGCCCCGAGGCGACGAGCGCCGGGTGCTGCGGGCTCCGCACCTCGCCGCCCCGCCCGTCCGGCGTCGCCACGGGCGGGCCGAGCACGACGCCGTCCGGCCCGACGTGGAGCAGGAAGGGGCCGAACTCGTCGCCGATCCAGAACGACCCGTCCGGGAGGCGGGCGACCGCCTCGGGGTCGACGTCCCAGCCCGTCAGCGGACGGTCGGCCGAGCCCTCGTTCGCGATCGGAAACGGGACGTGGCCGTCGGGGTCGGTCAGTCCGACCGACTCGAGCACGCGGATCGTTCCGGGGCCGCTGGCGGCCGTCTCGAACGCAGGGGCGATGCGGTGGAGCTGGAGGCGGTAGTCGACGCTGTTGCCCTTCGCGCCGAACCCGTTGTCCGAGAGCGCCCAGAACGCGCCGCACGAATCGGCGAGCTGGACGCCGCTGAATCCCTGGACCGGCTGGGCCGGGAACCGGGGCGCCTCGCCGCGGACGCCGTCGCCGTACTGGCCCGAGGGCGGGCCGCCCGCGAACGTGTCGGCCGGGAGCCGCGCGAACCCAACGAGCGTGGCCTCGACGCTGTCGGCCGATGCGTGGTGCACGTCGGAGGTGTCGGGACAGGCGGTCCCAGAGAGAGCGAGGAGGGCCGAGAGCGCGGCGGCGAGGACCATGTCGAGACGGATGAGAGGAGAGAGGCTACGGCTCCTGGAGGACGATCTCGCCGTAGCGGTTCATCCCCGTGCCCCCGTTCGAGCCCGCATCGTACACGTAGCCGTAGACCACCGATCCGTCGGCGCGGCGGACGACGGCGCCCCGCACCCACTGCACATTGGCGCCTGCCTGCGCGACCTCCTCGCTCCCCCACGCGCCGCCCGCAGGGCGCGAGGCGCGGTAGAGCCGCCCCGTCTGCTCCTGCACGAACAGGACGTGCACCGCGCCGTCGTGGGCGACGGCGTCGGCCGCTACCTGCTCCGAGTCGATGGGGCTCTGCGCCACGTCGCGGTCGCTCACCGCCTCGGGGGGCGTCACGCTCCCGCCGGGCCGCACGCGGCGCTCGGTGAGGACGCCGTCGGCCGTCCGGTAGAGGACCGACGTCTCGCCGGTCTCGGGGACGAACACGAGCGGCGCGATGGCGCCTGCGTCCGCCTCGGCGGTCCCGAGGTCGCCGGCGAGCCGCTGCGGTTCGGTGAGCGTGCCGTCCGGTCGGAGCCGTAGGTGCCACGCCGTCCCGTCGCTCCCGGTGAACGCGATGTGGACCTCGCCGCCGGCCCCGAGGACGGCCTGCACGCCCGAGAGGCTCGGTGCGGGCGCGCCGATCGCCTGCTCCTCGCCCCAGCCCGCCTCGGGGCTCCACGTCTTCAGGCGGAGGTTCGTGGGGGCTCCGTACACGCCCACGAGGGTGCCGTCGGGCCGGGCGACGAGTGCGGCCGTCTGCGTCGGCGGCTCGCCGGGCTCGGCGACCAGCACGTCGGTCTGGGACCACCCGGCCGTCCCCGAGGCGGCGTCGGCTGTGTCGAAGGCGTGGTGCCAGACGGCGTCCGACGTTTGGTGGAGGACGTGGATCGTCCCGCCGAGAAGTGCCGCCCCGACCCCTTCGAGGTCGTCGGCCGCCGGCCGGTTCGGGCCATCGACCTCGCGCCACGTGGCGCCGCCGTCGTCGGAGGCGACGACCATCATCGCGTTGTCGGTCTCGGTCGGCTCCAGGATGACGTGGAGGTCGCCGGTTGCAGCCTGGAAGGGTCCGATCCGGGCCGGCGTCTCGACGAACGTGCCCCCGAGGTGGCCTGGCGCAATGGCGAGCGCGACCGCGGCCTCGGCCGAGACCGCGCGGCCCGCCCCGTCGACGAGGCGGAACGTGAACCGGTCGCCCGCCTCGTTGGCGACGGGGCCGTCGGCGTAGCGCCGGATCACGACCGGGACCTCCCACTCGCCGTGCGCGCCCGCGGCGCCCGTCCACGCCGGGCTGGCGGCGCGGAGGGTGAGCCCGGCCCCGGCGGCGAACGGCCGGGACGAGCCCCCGAGGCGGTCGGTCGTGACCGCGCCGTGGCTGTAGGCATCGGTCGAGACGACGCTCACGCGGGGTGTGGCCGCCTCGGGGTAGGGGAAGTCGTGGGCCTCGGCGTCGGACCAGGGGCCGCCGTTTCGACGCGCCTGGAGCCAGACGTCGTCGCCGGGCGGGGGCGTGGCCTCGAAGCGGATCCGGAACGGCCGGTCGGCCAGGACCGTGACCATCTCGCCGGCGTCCCCGGCCCACCCCGCGTCAGCGTTGAGCGGTGCGCCGAGGTCGGAGCGGACGCGCACCTCGAGGTCTGCCCGAGGCGCGGTGCGGGTGGCCGCGCAGCCCGCCCCGAGGAGGACCGCCAGCGCGAGGAGGGCGAAGCCGGTCGGGCGTGTGCGCATGGATGGCCGGCGTCTTTCGGAGGCCCCGAGGTGGCTCAGTACGTCAGGCGCACGCCGATCCACCCGCTCGGGCGGTAGAACTCCCGCTGGATCGGCCGCGCCTCGATGCCCTGGAAGACGACGAGCGGCGCGTTAAGCAGGTTGACCGCCTCGGCGAAGAGCTGCGCTCGCGGCGTGACCTGGAACGAGGCCTGCGCGTCGAGCCCGTGGCGCTCGCGCACGAAGAGGTCCGCCGCGCGGTCCGCCCCCACGCCGTCGCCGCCGAACTCGTCGAGGAAGCGGCCGGTGTAGTTGTACGAGACCTGCCCCGAGAAGCCCGCCGCCTCGTAGCTGAGCGCGAGGTTGGCGAGGTGGTCGGCCTGGCCGGGGAAAACCGCGTCCGAGCCGTCGGCGAGGGTGGCGTCGCTCTGGGTGTAGGTGTAGTTGGCGTAGACCCCGAGGCCGGCCAGCGACCCGGGCAGGAACCGAAGCTGCTGCTGCACGGCGACCTCGACCCCGAAGATCGTCCCCGACTCGCCGTTGACCGACTGCGTCACCTCCAGCTCCTCGCCCGTGACGGCGCTCGTCTCCTCGAACCGGGTCGACACGATGGGGCTCGTGATCCGCTTGTAGAACACGCCGCCCGAGACGACGCCGATGCTGCTCAGGAAGTGCTCGGCGAGGAGGTCGAGGTTGACCGACCGGGCGGGCACGAGGGCGGGGTTGCCGATCTCCACCTCGTCGTCGTCCTGGATGCGGTAGGGCGCGAGGTCGAAGAAGTTGGGCCGCGCGAGCGCCGTCGTGACGGCCGCCCGGACGTTGGTCCGCGGCGTCGCGCGGTAGCGCAGGTGGAGCATCGGGAAGAGGTAGCCGTAGTCGTTCGTCGCCGTCGCGGCCCGCACCCCGAGGAGGTCCGTCGACACGTCGCCGTCCGCGTCGACCTCCTCCTCGATGACGCTCTCGAAGCCGGTGCTCTCGACGTCGGTGACCTCGAAGCGGGCACCGGGGAGGACGAGGAGGGGGCCGACGTTCAGCTCGGCCATCGCGTAGGCGGCGTAGGTGTCCTCGCGCGCGTCGAAGTCCTCGAGGTCGCCCTCGATGCCCGCCGCGTCGTCCGCCTCGAGGTCGCCGCGGAAGCGGTCGACGAAGCCCAGGATCTGGTCGTCGGAGGTGATCGTGCCCGGGAGCGGGTAGTCGCCCGGGACGTAGTCGTAGCCCTCGCCGAACACGTCCTCGAACGAGGCGTCGCCGAAGGCGGCGAGCGTGAGGTCGAGGTCTTCGAAGGCCGCCTCGGTGACGTCCTGGTCCTTGCGCTTGAGCCGCACCTTGCCGCCGACCTGCACGCGGCTCCGGCCGCCGGCGAGCGCGAACGGGACCGAGACGTTGAGCGCGCCCACGTAGTCGGTGTTGGTGGTGAGGCTCGAGGCGGGCTCGATGGCGTCGAACGCGAACGCCGAGGCGTCGAGCCCGCCGGCGAGCCCGAGCGCGGGGCGGTCGGGGTCGGCGAGGCTCACGGCCCCGAACGCGACGTCCTCGGCGATGAACGCCACCTCGATGTCCTCGGGCGTGTCCTCCTCCGAGGTGGCGAACGTGAGGCGGTAGTCGACCTCGAGCCCGGACACGAAGGCGTGCTCGCCGCCGGCGGTCAGGTTGAGGGTCTGGAGCCGCTCCGTGCGGTTCTTGTGGGTGTACTCGACCTCGCCGTCGTCGGGGACGAAGATGCCGCGGCGCCGCTGCTCGGTGTCGCGGAGCTGACTGAAGACGCCCCGGAGGAAGAGCGTCTGGCCGGGCGCGAGGGCGTAGTCGACCGCCGCGTGGCCGCCGGTGCGCTCGCGGACGAGGTCGTACCAGCGGGCCTGCAGCTCGGCCAGCGCGTCGTCGCCCGAGGGCACGTCGTCGTCGCCGAGGTCGTACTCGGGCTCGAGGTCGTCGGAGCCGAAGGCGCGGTTGTTGAGCGACGCCCCCGCGATCACGCCGATCCGACCGTCGGGCGTGCGCGCGCCGAGGGTGAGCGAGCCGCGCCCGGCGGCGTCGGCGCGGAGGGCCGAGTAGCCGCCCGCGAGGTCGCCCGCGGCGAAGAACTGCGGCGGCGCCCGCCGCGTGACCAGGTTGACCGACCCGCCGATGGCGTCGGCGTCCATGTCGGGCGTGATGGCCTTCGACACCTCGACGGCCTGCAGCACCTCCGTCGGCACGGCGTCGAGGGCGATCTGGCGCACGTCGCCCTCGGGCGAGGGGATCCGCTCGCCGTTGAACGTGACCGTCGTGAACTGCGGCGAGGCGCCGCGGATCTGGAGGAAGCGCCCATCGCCCTGGTCGCGCTGCACGCCGATCCCGGGCACGCGCTGCAGCGCCTCGGGGGCCGAGACGTCGGGGAAGCGGCCGATCTGGTCGGCCGAGATCACGTTGCGGATGTTGGCCGCCTCGCGCTGCTGCTGGAGCGCGACGGCCTGCCCCTGCGCCCGCGTCCCGAGCACGACGGCGGCGCCCAGCTCGGTCGCCTCGGGGGCGAGGCTGGCGTCCGCCCGGACGGTCGCGCCCGAGGCCACCGTGACCGGCTGGCGGGCCTCCGCGTAGCCGAGGTAGCTGACCGCGAGCGTGTACGTCCCCGCGGGTACGCCCCCGAGGCGGTAGGCGCCGTCTACGTCGGTCGCCGCGCCGCGCGCGAGGGCGCCCTGGCCGTCGAGGAGGCGGACCGTCGCGCCGGGCAGCGGGCTGCCGGTCGCGGCGTCGGTCACGCGCCCGGCGACGCCACCGGTCTGCGCAGCGGCCAGAGGAGCAAGGAGGACGAGGAGGGCGGAGAGCAACGGGCGCATCAGCGGGGGCAGGGCGTGAAGCCGCCAAGGTTCGCGCCGGCCCCTGCGCGTCGGTTAGCCGAGCGTTACCGCTCCGTTAGCCGCGCGTGACCGGAGCGTTGCCGCTGCGTTACGGACCCGCCCGACGCCTCGGGGATGGGCGCCGCGTCCGCCTCGGCGGTGGCAAAACCGTAATCCTCCGCCCACGCCTGCGATTCTAGGTTGCGCCTTCCGTTCTGTATCTGCCTGACCAGATGATCCACTTTCTCTCGCGCGCGTGGCGCACACGCCCTCCCCACACCCGCCTCGGTGCCGCGGCGCTCGCGCTCGTGATGTTTCTGACCCCGGCCTCGGCGCAAAAGGGGTCGTCGCCCCGCACCGACGTGGCCCGCACGGGCAACGTGATCTTCGTCCACCCCGACGGCACGGGCCTGAACCACTGGAACGCAGGCCGCATGTACTGGCACGGCCCGGACGGCATGCTGGAGTGGGACCGGATGCCCGAGATGGCCGTCTACCGCGGCCACATGCGCGACCGCCTGACGGGCACGTCGAACGGCGGCGCGACGGTGCACGCCTTCGGCTACAAGGTGCTGGGTCCCGGCTCGTTCGGGAAGGACGGCGGGGGGACGGGCCAGACGGGACGGCCCATCCTGTCGCTCTCGGGCTACCCGGGCAGCATCATGCGCGAGGCGGCCGCCGCCGGCCACCCCGTCGGCGTGGTCAACGACGGCGACGCCGCCGAGCCCGGCACGGGGGCCTTTCTGGCCGAGGTGGACGACCGGGGCCAGTCGACCGACATCGTGGCGCAGTTCCTCGACGGCCGCCTCGGGGCCGAGGGCGAGCCGCGGCCCGCCGTCGTGCTGGGCGGCGGCGAGCGGTTCTTCCTCCCCACCGACACGCCGCTTTGCGAAGGCGCCGTCCGGCCAGACTGCCACGTGCACACGGACCCGGTCACCGGAGCCGGCCCGTCTCGCGAGGACGGCCGCAACCTGGTCCAGGAAGCCCTTGACGCCGGCTACGAGGTCGTCCGCACGCGCGACGCGTTCGAGGCCCTGATGCAGCGGCTGCGGGCCGACGCGCGCTTCGCGCCTCGCGTGATCGGGCTGTTCGCGGCCGACGACATCTTCAACGACGCGCCGGAAGAGGTCATCCTCGGCCTCGGGCTGACCGACCCCGAGGCGGACCCCGCCAGCCAAGAGGGCGACCTGATCCTCTGGGGGAGCGCGCCGGGCACGTTCGGATACAATCCGCCCACGCCGGCCGAGATGATGGAGATGGCGCTGATGATCCTGGAGCGCCACAGCGCCGAGGCCGGGCGCCCCTTCCTCCTCGTCGCCGAGGTGGAGAGCACCGACAACCTGGCCAACAACACCAACGGCATCGGCATCCTCCGGGCCGTGCGCCATGCGGACGAACTGATCGGCGCCGCCCGCGCCCACGTCGCGCGCGACCCGAGCACGCTGCTCCTCACCGCGGCGGACAGCGACGGCGGCGGCCCGCAGGTCTTCTCGCCCGCGCCGACCGACGCGGACGGCGCCGTGGGCGTCTCCGGCGGCAACCCGACGGGCCGCGAGGGAGACCGAGGCTTCCCGCTGGACGGGGTCCGCGGGCAGGGGACGGCCCCGTTCGTCGCCGCGCCCGACGCGTTCGGCACTCGCCACGACTTCGCGCTCGGCTACCCCGGCCGCAACGATGTCGCGGGCGGGATCCTGTCGCGCGCCGAGGGCCTGAACGCGGGCCTGCTCGGCGCGCTGTTCAATCGTCAGTTCGACAGCACCGACGTCTACCGCCTGATGTACCTCACGCTCTTCGGCGACCTGCTGCCGTCATCCCAGGGCGTGAGCGCCCCAGATCGCGCGGCCGCCAGCGCCCCCACAAGTGGGGAAACCGAGGCGCGCCCGAGGGACTGAGAGGCAGACCGCACAACCCGAGACCGCCTCGGGGTTCTCCGCCTCGGGGAGCGCCCGCCCCGAGGCGGGCCTCGCCCCGGTGAGAACGTCGTCGGCCGGCCGGGGTACGGGACGCTCCCCGACCCTCCCCGCCATGCTCGCCCGCTCGCTCCTCCTCGTTGCCTCGCTCGCCGTCGCCGGCTGCGCGACCACCGCCAGCCCTCCACCGGCCCCGTCGCCGGAGGCCACGGCCGACCTGCCCCTCGACGTCCGGTGGGTCCGCCGCTCGGCCGAGCACCGCGCCGTCTACGCCCAGACGTACCGGGCCGCCGGGCAGCACCTCCGCGCCGTCGCCGACACGCTCGGCGCCGCCGACTGGGCCGTCGTCCTCGACGCCGACGAGACGCTGCTCGACAACTCGCTCTACCAGCGCGAGCGCGCCGAGGCGGGGCTCCCGTTCACGCCCGAGACGTGGAACGAGTGGGTTCGCCGCGAGGCGGCCCCTGCGCTCCCCGGCGCGGTCGCCTTCGCAGGCCTCGTGCGCGACCTCGGCGGGCGGGTCGTCGTGGTCACCAACCGAGACGACGTCGTGTGCGACGAGACGCGCCGCAACCTGGCAGCCGTCGGGATCGAGGCCGACGCCGTGCTCTGCCAGGTCGACGGCGAGAGCGACAAGAACGCCCGGTTCGCCGCCGCCGAGGCGGGTGCGGTGCCCAGCCTGCCGCCCGTGACGGTGGTGATGTGGCTCGGCGACAACATCGGCGACTTCCCCGACCTCGCGCAGGACGTCCGGTTCGAGGGCGAGGGCGCGCTGTCCGCCTTCGGCAGCCGCTTCTGGGCCTTCCCGAACCCGATGTACGGGTCGTGGACGCGCAACGAGGGTCCGTCAGAGGGTCCGTGACGTCCGGCACCCCGCCTCGGGGCAGGGCTGTTGCGTTCTGATCTCGTGGTTCACCCTCCCCCACCGAGTCCTCCCCGAAAAGACACCCACGCGAGGGGGCCAGAGCCGACGCCCACAGGTTGGCTACGCCCCTTCGAGTCCCGCCTGCGCAGGAATGATACCGTTTCGGCTCTACGATGTCAGGATAGAGCCGGTCGCTGCCGTCCACCACCCGTAGCCCGTCAGCCGAGCCAGCCGCCTCGTGTCCTCCCAGTACGGCCGCAGCGCTTCGCTCAACGCCGCCTCCAGCGCGGCCAGGCTCTCGAACGCCGTGTTCGCCAGCGGACCCCGCAACGCACCAAACCACCGCTCAGCCGGGTCGAGCTCCGGGCTACGCGGCGGCAA
>JBCCQJ010000004.1:0-48663 GCA_039024395.1 Bacteroidota bacterium
ACGGCGGCGTCGAGGGCGGCGCGGGCCTGCCCCGAGACGGCCTCCGCCTCGGGGTCGGCGGCGAGGCGCCGGCGCGTCTGCTGGCAGCGGTCGAGGGCGGCGACCGCCTCGACGGTGTCGGCCGACGCGGCCTCGAACGCCTCGACCTGGCCGGTGCGGAGGGCGTCGAGCTGCGCGCGCGCGGCGGCGGTGACGGCCGCGAGGGCCGCGCGTTCGGCGTCGAAGGCGGAGGGGAGGGTGCTCATGTCAGTATCGAGAAGCATCGAGAGCGAACGGGAGGGCTTTAGGCCAGGGCCTCACTTTTTTCGAGGGGGCATCGGAGCGGACTCCACCTCGGGGACGAGTTCCGCGCCCGATGCATCATCCGGCCCCGAGGCGGGGACGTGCCCGACGCGCGCCCACTGGGCCAGCAGCAGGTCGGCCACGCCCAGCGTGCCGGCCTCGACGAGGTGCTCGGTGAGGGCGTCGGTGAGCGTGTCGCGCTGGAGGTCGGCCTGGCCGGTCAGCATCCCCTCGCCCTCGCCGTCGAAGAGGTCCTTCGTCATCACCTCGACGAACTGGCGCACGAGCACCGACTCGAACTGCTTCGCCGCCGCCTCGGGGTCGGACGGGGCGCTCGGCCCCGAGGCGGTCAGGGCGGCCGGGGAGGGAGTAGACGAGATCGGCGTCATGGGACGAGGGAAGAGAGGAAGGTGCCCTCCATGCGAAAACCGGGCGCGCGAGGGGTCACAGGACCACCAGTTCGCCCTGGAGCGCGCCGGCGCGGTCGATGGCCTGGAAGACGGCGACCACGTCGCGCGCCGAGAGGCCGAGGTCGTTGAGGGCCGCGGCCAGCTCGGCCACGTCGGTGTTGGGCGGCAGCACGACCGACTGCACGGCGCCCTCGCGGACGGCCACGCTGCCCTGCGCCGCCACCACCGTCTCGCCGTCGCCGAGCGGCGCCGGCTGCGAGACGAGCGGGTCGACCTGGGTCGAGATCGTCAGCGAGCCCGACGTCACCATCACCTCGGCGATGCGGACGCCGCCGCCGGCGACGATCGTGCCGGTCCGCTCGTTCACGACCACCCGCGCGGGCACGTCGACCGCCACCTCGAGAGCCTCGAGCGAGGCCATCAGCGCGGCCGGACCCGCCGCGTCGGCCGGCACCTCGACGCGCACGAGGCCGGCGTGGACCGCCTCGGCGCTGCCGGGGAAGTCGGCGTTGATTGCCTCGGCGACGGCCGCGGCGTTCGTGAAGTCGGGCCGCTTGAGCACGAGGTCGACCGGCCCGTCGGGCATCGACGCCTCGCTCGGACGCACGACCGCCGCGCCGGACGGCACACGCCCCGTGTTGGTCGGGCCGGTCCGGGTGGAGGTGCCGGCCGCCGACGCCTCGACGGCACCGGTGAGCACCGGCCCCTGGGCGAAGGCGAACACGTCGCCGCCGCCGACCATGTCCTGGAGAGGCGTCTGGAGGAGGATGCCGCCCGAGAGCGAGCGCGCGTCGCCGAGCGACGAGACGGTCACGTCGAGGAGGGTGCCCGGCCCGGCGAACGGGTCGAGGCTGGCCGTCACCATCACGGCCGCTGCGTTGCGCGAGGCGAGGCGCGTCGGGTCGACCTCGATGCCGAACCGCTGGAGCATGTTGGCGATGCTCTGCACGGTGTAGACCGAGCCCGAGCGGCCGCGCGCGCGGTCGCCCGTCCGGTCGAGCCCGACCACGATGCCGTAGCCGAGGAGCTGCGTCGGCGCCGCGCCGGCCGGCACGACGAGGTCCTTCAGCCGCGTCTGCGCCGTCTGCGCCGAGGCGGGGACGGCGAGCAAAATTGCGAACAGAACCGTCAGGGCCGCCCGCCAGGGGCCGCGGACGCCCACCTCGGTGCCGTCGAGCGTCCACGCCGCCTCGGGGAGGCGACGGCGGACCGCCTCGGGGGCGGGGACCACGGACGACGGACCACGGACCACAGGGTCGACCGCCTCGGGGAGGCGACCGCCGACAGCCGACCGCGGACCGCCGACGGCTTCGGAGCCAGCCGCCTCGGTGGCGGTTTGCGTCTCCTCCCCCCAGCGGGGGGAGGCCGGGAGGGGGGCGACAAATCGGCTGGAATGGTCAACCCCGAGGCGGTGGCCCTCCGAGGCGGGAATCCCCTCACCCTGTCCCTCTCCCCGAGGGAGAGGGGACGTCGTCGGGTGCGGAGTGCCGTCCCCGAGGTGGTCGGCGTGGGGGGCAGGCGTTGCAGCGGGGAGAGCCCCGAGGCGGGTGGGCGTCGGCATCACTCGGTCGGAAGGTCCACGGGCAGCTCGGCAGCCACGTCGCCACCGCCGCCGGTGGAGGATCGGAGCAGGAGCGCGCCGACGAGCACAGCCGCCGTCCCGACGATCGCCAGGAACCGGCCGCGCAGGAACGTGGGGCCGCCGCCCTCCTGGCGGTACTCGACGTCGGCGCTCGCGATCTGGTGCGAGAAGACGGTGTTGGCCGTCGTCACGTCGGCCGGGCGCACGAGGCCGCGCACGCGCATCAGGTGGACCGCCCCGTCGACGTTGAGGCGCCGCTCGCCCTCGATCGACAGGTTGCCGGCGCCGTCGACGGCGGTCACACGGGCGGTGATGGTGCCCGTCAGGAGGTCGCTCTGGACGGTCCGGCTGTCGGACTCGCGCGAGCCCTCGGCGCCGGCGTCGAAGCCGAAGAACTCGCCCAGCGAGGCGTCGCCGCCGGCGCGGATGCTCGCGCGCTCGTCGGCCGAGCTTTGCGAGAGCCGCCGCGCCGACGTCCGCTCGGCCAGGATGACCGTCAGCAGGTCGCCCGCGTTGTGGGCGCGCACGTCGGCAAAAATGGAGACGGCCCGCGTCGGGGACGCCTCGGGCTCGACAGCCGCGTCCTGCGCGAGGGCGAGAGGCACAATCAGGAGGGACAGGAGGATCGGACGAAGCATCATCAGAGGGTGGCGACCCACGCGCCGGCGCCGGGGCCGGTGAGGCGGACGCGGAACGTGGAGCGGGTGTCGGGGACGTAGACGCGGACCTCGTCGCCGAGGGCGCCGCGCTCGCGGGCCTCGCCGACGACGGTGAGCCGGAGCGTGCCGCGCGTGTAGGTGACCGCGACCGGCGCGCCGATGGTCGCAGCGGCCGGCGCCGCCACGAGGCGGTCGGTGAGGACGGTCCCGGCGCGGAGCGTGCGCCGCGCGACCGCGCCTGGCCCGACCGCCTCGGGGGCGAGCGCGCCGCGCAGGGCGGTCGTCTCGCGCGTCTCGGTGCGGACGGCTCCGTCGAGCGCCTCGCCGCGGGCGACGTCGCGCGTGAGGACGGCCACCTCGCGGCGGTGGGCGACGTGGAGGTAGGCCCACCCGAGGCGCGCCCATCCCGTCTCGGTCTGGCCCTCGACGACGGCCGACGTGCGGCCCCGAGGCGGCGCCTCGAACCGGACGCGGAGCGGCCCCGCGGCGGCCGCGACGGCCGGGCTCAAGCGGACGACCTCGACCTCGGCGCGCGCGGCAAGGTCCGGCCACGCCTCGGCGAGAGCGACCTCGGCGGCGGCAGTGACGCCCGCCTCGGGGCTCTGGGCCTGCGCCGCCGCGGTGGCGAGGAGGAGCGAGAGGACGATCAGGAAGGCGCGGAGGCTCATCGCTTCACCCCGCTCGCGATCTGGAGCATCTCCTCGCTGGCCTGCACCATCTTCGAGTTCAGCTCGTAGGCGCGCTGGCTGGCGATCAGGTCCACCATCTCCTGCACCACGTCGACGTTCGACGCCTCCAGGAAGCCCTGCTGCACCGACCCGAGGCCGTCCTCGGCCGGCGGCCCGACGATCGCCTCGCCGCTCGCCTCGGTGGCGGCGTAGAGGTTGCCGCCCAGGTTGCGGAGGCCCGCCGGGTTGTTGAAGCGCGCCAGCTCGACCTGCCCCAGCTCGACGGCCTCGGTCTCGCCGGGGAGCATGGCGAAGACGGTGCCGTCGGCGCGGATCTCGACGCCGAGGGCGTCCGGCGGCACCTCGATGCCGGGCTCGAGGGCGAACCCCGAGGCGGTCACGATCAGGCCCTCGGCGGTGAGCCCGAAGGCGCCGTCGCGGGTAAACGTCCGCGTGCCGTCGGGCATCTGGACCGGGAAGAAGCCGTCGCCGTTGATGGCGATGTCGAGCGCGTTGCCGGTCTCGGTGAGGCCGCCCTGCGTGAACGTGCCCACCGTCGCGACAGCCACGGCGCCGTGGCCCATCTGGAGCGTCGCCGGCGGCGCCCCCTCGCCCTCGCCGCCCGCCGCGCGGACGCGCTGGTAGAGGAGGTCCTGGAATGCGATGCGCGACTTCTTGAAGCCGGTCGTGTTCGCGTTGGCCAGGTTGTTGGCCGTGTTGTCGACGCTCGTCTGCTGAGCGCTCATGCCGAGGGCGGCGGTGCGAAGGGAGCGGAGCATGGGGTGGGGAAGGGGCCAGTGGGAAGGAGCCAGTGGGAAGGAGCCAGCAGGGTGGGGGCGGCTGGCCGCTGGCCCCCGCCCGCTCGCCTAGAAGGAGCCGAGGTCGCGGGTGGCGGCGCCGAGGATCGAGTCGGTGGTGGTGAGCGACTTCTGCTGCGTCTCGAAGAGGCGGACGTGCGCGATGAGGTCGCTCATCTCGGCCACGGCGTCGACGTTCGAGGACTCCAGCATCCCCTGGCGGACCCGGATCTCGCCGGGCTCGAGGGCCTCCGCGGCAACACCGTCGGCGGCGAACGTGGCGCCGTCGAGTCGTTCGAGCGCCTCGGGGGCGGCCACGCGCACCACCTGGACCTGCCCGACCGGCGTGCCGGCCATCCGGATCTCGCCGGTCGTGGTGATCGCGATCTCGCCACCCGCGGGCGGCAGCGTGACCGGTGCGTCGTCGGCCCCGAGCAGGGCGTGGCCCTGCGGCGAGCGGACGACGCCGTCGGCATCGAGCACGAACGCGCCGGCGCGCGTGTAGCGGCGCTGGCCGTCGGCGCCCTGGAGGGCGAAGAAGCCGTCGCCCTGGAGGGCGAGATCGAGCGGGTTGCCGGTCTCGACGACCGCGCCGCCCGTGACGTCGGCAAACTGGCCGGCCACGCGCGTGCTGACCGGCGAGCCCTCGACGTCGATCCGCTCGTCGAGCGCCTCAGCAAACGCGCGGTCGCGGCGGAAGCCGACCGTGTTGGCGTTGGCGAGGTTGTTCGCGACGCGGTCCTGGCGCTGGGCCAGCTCGCCCATCGAGGCGGCGGCGTTGCGGAGGCGTTGCAGCATGGAGACGGAAGGAAGCCGCCCGCCGCGCTGCAAACGGCCCGCCAGCCCCGAGGCGGTCGCTATCGGCCGATTCCACCGCCTCGGGGCGGAACGCGTTGCCGCCGAGGCGGGGAAAGGGGTTCCTCGGCGTCCCGGGTCGGAGAGCCGCCGCCTCGGGGCCGAGGGGTTGTCGCGATGCGGAGGGCGGAGTGCTCAGAGCAGATGCGTGATGCGTGATTCTTCGCCCGGGAGAGTCACGCATCACGAATCACGTATCGAATCATGGGCACCAAACGGATCCGTCCCGCCGCCGACGCCTCAAAGCCGCATCGTGAACACCGTCTGCTCGTCGGGCTCCGAGGCGACGGTCAGCGTGCCGCCGTGGAGGCGCGCGATCCGGTGCGAGAGGCTCAGCCCGATCCCGCTCCCGCCCGCCTTGGTCGAGAAGAACGGCACGAACACCCGCTCCCGAACTTCCGGCAGCAGACCCGGCCCGTTGTCCTCGACCTCGATCACCGCCCGGCCGCCGGTGCCGGCGTAGGCGCGCAGGACGACGCGCCCGTCGGGCTGCTCGTCGAGGGCTTCGACGGCGTTGAGGACGAGGTTCACGAGCGCCTGCTCGACCAGGTCGGGGTCGGCCACGACCTCCAGGCGCTCGGGCGTCACGTCGACGGCGATGTGGACCCCCGGCGCGCTCGCCCGCATCAGCGTCGCCACGCCCCCGAGGAGGTCGGCGGCCAGCGTCACGCGCGCCTCGGGGGCGGGCAGCCGCGCGAGCGTCCGGTACGAGTCGACGAAGGCGACCAGCCCGCGGCTCCGCTTCTCGATCGTCGCGAGCGCCTCGCGCACGTCGGCCTCGCGGTCGCCGGCGTCGACCAGGCCGCGCGCGGTGCCGGCCAGCGAGGCGATGGGCGCCACCGAGTTGGTGATCTCGTGCGTGAGCACGCGCGTGAGCTGCTGCCACGCCTCCAGCTCACGCGTCTCCAGCTCCTGGCGGATGTCCTGGAGCGACACGAGCGTGTGCGCCTCGCCGGCGACCGAGAACTTGGTCGCGTAGGCCACCAGCTCTTGCGGACCGCTGTCGGCATCGAGGCGGATGAGCGTCCGGTCGCCAGGCGGAATCCGGCGGAGCGCCTGCGCCGCCTCGGGGGCGCGGTCGGCGAGGGTGTCGAGCGTGCGCGGGCGCGGGACGTTGAGCGTGCGGCCGGCGGCGAGGTTGAAGAGCGTGACCGTGCCGTCGGTGCGGAAGGCGACGAGGGCGACGCCGACGTGGCGGACGACCGCCTCGAGGTAGCTCGCCTGCTCCTCGCGCTCGGCGCGGACGTCGCGGAACGCCTCGCCGACGGCTTCGAACGCCTCCCCCAGGGCGCCCAGGAACGGGTCCTTGGAGCCGGTCTGGAAGTGGACCGACATGTCGTCGTAGCGGACGCCCTCGAGGAACCGCCGGAGGTCGCGCGCCGGTCGCTCGGCCAGCCGGACGATCCGCAGCGCGGCCACGCACGCTCCGATCCCGAGCAGGCCTGCGCCGGCCCACCCAGCCCCATCGCCTCGGAGGGCGAGCCCCACCGCGCCCCCCACCAGCCCCACCAGGACCCCGAGGCGGACCCCGAGGCGGACGCGGTAGTGGTGCCAGAACTGGGAGAGGGTCACGGGGGAAGTGGGGAAGTGGGGAAGTGGGGAAGTGGGGAAGTGGGGGCGGCCGTGGAAAAGTTCCTGCTATTCGTTCAGCGCACCGCCTCGGAGCCGACCGCCTCGGTGGGAAAACACTCTCCTCCCCCCAGCGGGGGAGGCCGGGAGGGGGGCGACGAATCGACCGCCACACCCGACCCCGCTGCGCTTGACCCCGAGGCGGAGACGCTATGCACGGATTCACTGCTCACTGACGCACTGTCCACTCCGCCACCGTGCTCGTCGGTCGCAGCCCATGCCGTCGTGCGCCGCCCCCGAGGCGGGAGCACCTTCGCCCGCCCCCCTCACAGCCCGTACTTCTCGATGCGGCGGTAGAGCGACTTGCGCGTCAGGCCCAGCTCCTCGGCCGCGTGCGTGATGTTGCCGCCGTGCTTGGAGAGCGCCCGGCGGACGGCGGCCCGCTCGATCTCCTCGAGGTCCAGCGTCCCGCCCATGACGGGTTCCTCGTTCGGGGCCGTCGCCGAGAACTGGAGGTCGCCCTCGCCCACCTCGGTGCCGTCGGTGAGGATGACCGCGCGCTCGACGGTGTGCTGCAGCTCGCGGATGTTGCCCGGCCAGCCGTAGGCCCGCATCCGGCCGCGCGCCGCCTCGGTGAAGCCCTGCACCGGCCGGCCGTAGGCCTCGGCGTAGCGCGCGACGAAGTGGTCGGCGAGGAGGTCGAGGTCGGCCCCGCGCTCGCGGAGCGGCGGCAGCCGCAGCTCGACCGTGTTGATGCGGAAGAGGAGGTCCTGGCGGAACGAGCCGTCGCCCACGCGCTCGTGGAGGGCCGCGTTGGTCGCGCTCACGAGGCGCACGTCGATCGGCCGCGGCTGGCTCTCGCCCACGCGCACGACCTCGCGGCGCTGGAGGGCGGCCAGCAGCTTGGCCTGCTCGGTCGGCTCGGTGTTGCCGATCTCGTCGAGGAAGAGGGTCCCCCCCGAGGCGGCCTCGAAGCGGCCCTCGCGGTCGGCGGCGGCGCCCGTGAACGCGCCCTTGGCGTGGCCGAACAGCTCGGCCTCGAACAGCGACGGCGGCACCGCGCCCAGGTCGACCGGCACGAACGGGCCGCCTGCCCGGCGCGAGGCGTTGTGGATGGCCTGCGCGACCAGCTCCTTGCCCGTCCCGTTCTCGCCCAGGACCAGGACGTTGGCGTCGGTCGGGGCCACCTTGCGGATCGTGTCGAAGAGGGCCTGCATGGCCGGGCTCTGGCCCAGGATGCCCTCGAAGGCGGCGTCCGACGGCGGCGCCGCCTCGGGCGGAGCGGTCGCCGATCCTGAGGCGGGGCTCTTCGCGGCGGCGGCCTGGGCCTCGCGCGAGCGCCGGAGCCTGGCCGCCGCCTCGACGGCCGCGATCAGGCGGTCGTTCGACCACGGCTTGGTGATGAAGTCGGCCGCGCCGTGCTTCATCGCGCGCACGGCCAGGTCGAGGTCGCCGTAGCCGGTGATCATCACGACGACCGCCTCGGGGTCGATGCGCTTGGCGTTCTCGAGCCACTGGAGCCCCTCGCGGCCCGACGAGGCGTCGCGGCTGAAGTTCATGTCGAGCAACACGCAGTCGTAGCGCGTCTCGCGGAGGAGCGTCGGGAGGGCCGCCGGGCTCGTGGCCGTGTGGACCGTCGCGACGTGGTCGCCGAGGAGCAGGCGGATGGCGGTCAGGATGTCTTCGTTGTCGTCGACGACGAGGACGGTGGAGTCGGAGAGGGACATGGGGCGGCGTGAGGTCACGGAGGCTACGCGCAAAACGTGTGCGCCGTGCGGCCCCCTCCGAAACCGACCCCGAGGTGGCCCGAAACCGTCCCCGAGCCGGCGTTCCCTGTGCCTGTGCGCACGGCGACTGTGCGGATGCGCACACCGGACCCCGCCTCAGGCGCTCCATCGGGGCCTCCCCGGGGCGGCACGGCCCTTGGGCCTCGGTCCGGCACACACGCTGCCTCCCTCGATGCCCGACCTCCTCACCCACGCCGGCGACGGCCAGTCCAGCACCGCCTCGGAGCCTGGCGCCGCCTCGGTGCTCACCCGCCCCGTCGGCGAGGCGACCGGCGAAGGCGTCGACCGCCGCCGCGCGCCCCGCCGGTTCACGCCGCGCCGCCTCGGGATCGCCGCCGTCGTCCTGCTCGTGGTCGCCCTCGCGGCCTACGCCATCTGGGGCCGGCCCGAGGGCCAGAGCCTCCGCATCGAGGCAGACCGCCTCACGATCTCGACCGTCGAGGACGGCCCGTTCCAGGAGTACGTCGCCGTGACGGGCACCGTGCACCCGCTGCGGACCGTCGTGCTCGACGCCGTCGAAGGCGGGCAGGTGGTGCAGCGCCACGTCGAGGAGGGCGACACCGTGCGCACGGGCCAGGTCCTGTTCACGCTCCGCAACGACGACCTCGCGCTGGAGGTGATGGGCAGCGAGGCGCAGCTCGAAGAGCAGGCCGCGGCGATGCGCCAGAACCGGCTCCAGATGGACCAGAGCGCCCTCGACCTGGAGCAGCAGATCGCCCAGCTCGACTACGACATCACGCGCCTCGAGCGCGAGGAGACGCGCCTCGCCGGCCTCGTCGAGAGCGGCGCCTCGGCCGTGCAGGACCTCGAGGCGGTGCGCGACGAGCTGGCGTACTCGCGCCGCCGCCGCACGCTGACCGCCGAGGGGCAGCGCCAGCAGGCCGCCCAGCGCACGACGCAGCTCCGCGACATGTCCGCCTCGGTGGACCGCCTGCGCGAGAACCTCGCCCTCGTCCGCCGCTCGTCGACCAACCTCACCGTCCGCGCCCCGGTCGACGGCCAGTTCTCGGCGCTCCAGGCCGAGGTGGGCGAGCTGAAGACGCGGGGCTCGCGCCTCGGCCAGATCGACGTGCTCGACGAGGTCCAGGTGCGCGCGCTCATCGACGAGCACTACCTGCCGCGCGTGGCGCCGGGCCAGCAGGCCACGGCCACGGTCGGCGGCGCGGACTACGCCCTCGTCGTGCGCACCGTCTACCCCGAGGTGACCGGCGGCCGCTTCGAGGCCGAGCTGGTGTTCCAGGCCGAGACGCCCCCGGACGCCCGGCGCGGCCAGTCGGTACGCCTGCGCCTCGAGCTGGGCGACCCCGAGGAGGCCCGCCTGCTCGCCCGCGGCGGCTTCTACGGCGACACCGGCGGCCAGTGGGTCTACGTCCTCTCGCCCGACGACGCCGAGGCGGTCCGCCGGCCGGTCGAACTGGGCCGCCAGACGCCCCGCCACTTCGAGGTGCTCAGCGGCCTCGAGCGCGGCGACCGCGTCGTGGTCTCGTCCTACACCGCCTTCGGCGACGCCGACCGGCTGGTGCTGGAGTAAGTGAGGTGCTGGTCGTCCTTTGTCACTTGTCCTCGTGACCCCATGAAACGTCGTCGCTCAACGCGTCCGGTGCTGCCGCCCGATCGAGGCGAGGTAGGCATTGAGTCTCGGGCCGAGTTCGTCGACGATGGGGCGGAGGGCGGCGGCGTGCTCCGTCGTCAGGAGGCCTCGCCGGTGGGCGCGCCGGAGCCAGTGGCGGGTCTCGTAGAGCGATCCGCGGGCGTAGTGCACGAAGCGCTTGTTGTCCTTGAACGTCCGCCGTCCGGTGCCCTCGGCGATGTTCGCGCCCACGCTGTCGGCCGACCGCACGATCTGCGCCCCGACGGTCGCCCGCGCCAGCTCGTCCCACCCCTCCACCGCCTCCCATACCACGTCGGCCAGCCGCTCGGCCAGCCGGTAGACCTCCAGCTCATCGAACCCCAGACTCGGCATGATGCTCCTTGGTTGCGCACCTGCCTAGACCCTGCCTCCGCCTCAACGCAACTCCAGACGGCCTTTGTGGCTCCTGACAAATGACCACTGACCCCGGCTCCTCCCCCCTCATCCACACCCACGACCTGCGGAAGGTCTACGCCACCGACGAGGTCGAGACGTCTGCCCTCAACGGCGTGTCGCTCTCGATCCAGCCCGGCGAGTTCGTCGCCATCATGGGGCCGTCGGGCTGCGGCAAGTCGACGCTGCTGAACCTGATGGGGCTCCTGGACCGGCCCACCTCGGGGTCGTACCGCCTCGGGGCCGAGGAGGTGGGCGACCTGCCCGAGCGCGAGCGGGCCAAGCGCCGCCGCGGCACGATCGGGTTCGTGTTCCAGAGCTTCAACCTGATCGACGAGCTGTCGGTGGCCGAGAACGTGGAGCTGCCGCTGCTCTACCTCAAGGCGTCGAAGACCGAGCGCAAGGAGCGCACCGAGGCGGCCCTCGACCGCGTGGGCATGGCGCACCGGCGCGGCCACACGCCGCAGCAGCTCTCGGGCGGCCAGCAGCAGCGCGTCGCGATTGCGCGCGCCGTCGTCGCCGGGCCGAAGCTGCTCCTGGCCGACGAGCCGACGGGCAACCTCGACTCGAAGAACGGCACGGCGGTGATGGACCTCCTGGCGGAGCTCAACGCGGCCGGCACCACCATCGTGATGGTGACGCACTCGCCGTCGGATGCCGAGTACGCGCAGCGCGTCGTCAACCTGTTCGACGGGCGGATCGTGAGCGAGCACGTGATGGCCGGCGAGGTCCACCCCCCCGACCCGAGCGCGAAGGGCGCCCTGCCCGACCCCGCCTGACGCCACCGGGTCCTGCGCCCCTCCAACGACGCTCCTCCTCTCGGCATGCTGAAGAACTACGTCAATGTCGCCCTCCGTTCGATGCGTCGGCATCTCGGGTATACCTCGATCAACGTCTTCGGCCTAACCGTAGGGGTGGCTGCGTTTCTCGTCCTGGTCCTCTTCATCCGCCACAGCCTGAGCTTCGACCAGTTCCACGAGGCGGCCGACCGGACCTACCGGCTCGTTTCTTCGAGCACGCCGACTGAAGGGAAGTCCTCGTATGACGCGCACATGCCAGAGCCGCTTGCGCCGGCACTGAGGGAGGCGATTCCGGAGATCGACACCATCGTGCGGCTGGTCGCCGCCGCCGACAATGTCGTGAGCTGGGAGCACGAGGGGCAGCGGCGCCAGGGATACGAGGACCACTTCATTTTTGCGGACGCCTCTTTCTTCGAGGCCTTCTCGTTCCGCCTCGTGGCGGGAGACCCGGGCACAGCGCTGTCCCGTCCCTACACCGTCGTTCTGACCGAGGAGACAGCTCGCCGCTACTTCGGAGACGACGACCCCCTGGGCAAGGTCATCACCCTCAACAACGCCCATCCTCTCACGGTGGCAGGCGTGCTGGAGGACGTGCCCTCGAACTCCTCGATTGAGTTCGACCTCCTGTCGTCGCTTGCGACCTATGGGCAGATGAACGAGTGGTTTTTCACCAACGGGTGGAATTCTACGCTTCCGACGACCTACCTCGTTCTCCACGAGGGGGCGTCGGTGGACCACGTTGAGGCGCGCATTCCGGCCGCCCTCGCTCAGCGCACAGACGCAGAGTTCGTGCTGGAGATGGGCTACCGACTGGAGTCCTATTTCCAGTCCCGGTTCCAGTCGCAGGCTGCCAACCTGCTCGGGCCTCAGTTCGACGCCCGCTACCTCTACGTCTTCACGGCGGTCGCCGTTCTGAGTCTCGTTATCGCCTGCATCAACTACATGAACCTGGCGACGGCGCGGGCCACGAGGCGGGCGCAGGAGGTCGGTGTGCGGAAGGCCATCGGCGCGCAGCGGTACCAGCTCGCCAGTCAGTTCCTCGGGGAGTCGATGCTAACGAGCATCGTGGCCGTTCTGGGAGCGATCGTTTTGGTGGGCTTGACGCTTCCGCTCTTTGGTCGCCTCGTCGGGCAGGAGATTCCGATCGGCATCCTGGGAACGCCTGTGTTCTGGATGATTGCGATCCTCGTTGCCCTCATCGTCGGCGTGCTGGCCGGGGTCTATCCGGCCCTGCTGCTCTCGCGGTTCCGGCCGACGGCGGTGCTTTCGGGGCGGCCCGGAGGGGCGGGAGGCGGCGCAGGGCTGCGCAAAGGACTCGTCGTGTTCCAGTTCACCATTTCGAGCGTTCTCGTCGTGAGCACGCTCATCGTCCAGAGTCAGCTTTCGTACCTCCAGACCAAGAACCTGGGGCTGAACGCGGAACAGGTCATCGCCCTGCCGCTGCGCGCCGGTGGCGTGCGCAGTCCAATCGCAGAGCAGACCGACGCCTTCAAGGCTGAGGCCGAGAAGATCGGGACGGTCCAGGGCGTCACATTCGCCTCGACGGTTCCGTCCCAGCCGACCGGGCGCTTTGCGGGTCCGCGGACGGACAATGGCGAGCCGTTCTCGTACCGCTCCTACCAGGTCGGGACGGGGTACCTAGACCTGCTCGGGATCGAGGTCGCGGAGGGGCGGGGCTTCCTGGAATCGAGGGGAGACGTCGGCGCCTCGGTGCTGGTCAACGAGGCGGCCCTCCGAGCACTCGGGTGGGAGGCCGGGGCGGCATCGCTCGGCCGAACGCTCCCGGTCTCATCCGGAGAGGTGGAGACGATCGTCGGCATCGTCCGGGACTTCCATTTCGAATCACTCCATACAGCCATCGGCCCGGTCGTCCTGCGCCCCCTCGGGGACCGGGCGCCCAACTATGCGGTCCTCCGCGCTGACGTGGCGGACCTACCGGCCACGCTGGAATTGCTCTCGGCGACCTGGCGGCAGTTCTCCCCTGAGCACCCCTTCGACTACGTCTTCCTGGATGAGGCCTTCGCGGATCTCTACGAGGCGGAGACTCGCCTTGCAGATCTGTTCAATGCGTTCACCCTCATAGCGATTCTGATCGCATGCTTGGGGCTGTTCGGTCTTGCTGCATTCACGGCCGAGCAGCGCAGGAAAGAGGTGGGGGTTCGCAAAGTTCTCGGGGCGACCGTCTCCAGTCTCGTGGGGCTGCTCACGAAGGACTTCGTGCTGCTCGTCTCGATCGCCTACCTCGTGGCGCTGCCGCTGGCCTGGGTCGCGATGGACCGCTGGCTGGAGGGCTTCGCCTACCACGTTCCCCTGGGTCCCCTCCCGTTCCTCGTTGCGGGGACACTGGTGACGTTGATCGCGCTGGGGACGGTCGGCACGCAGGCGCTCCGTGCGGCGACGGCCGATCCCATCCGTGCCCTCCGCTCCGAATGACACCCCGCCTCGGGGCCTGAGACCTGCCCCCTCTGCCTCCGCCTGCCATGCTCAAGAGCCACATCGTCGCCGCCCTCCGCGCTCTCCGGCGCCAGCCGGGCTACTCGGCGCTCAACATCGTCGGCCTGGCAGTCGGGTTTGTGGCGGCGTTCCTCATCCTGTCGATGGTGCGGGACGAGGTGCGCACGGACCAGATGCACAGCGACCGCCTGTTCCAGGTCGTGCAGCACGCCTCGTTCGACGACGGCGAGACCATCGGGACGTTGAACGTGGCGCCCCAGCCGCTCGCGGCCGCCCTCGAGGCCGACGTCCCCGGCGTGGAGCGCGCCATGATGATGCGCTACGAGGGCGAGCAGGTGGTGGCGGCGGGCGAGCGAACGTTCTGGGCGGAGGGCTTCTGGACCGATGCGCCCTTCTTCGAGATGTTCGCCTTCCCGCTCGTGGCCGGCGATCCCGCCTCGGCGCTCGCCGCGCCCGACGGCATCGTCCTCACCGAGGCGATGGTGGCCAAGCTCTTCGGGGCCGAGACGACCCCCGAGGCGGCGATGGGCCGCGCCGTGCGCTTCAACGACCACGAGGCCCGCGTGACGGCCGTCGCCGCCGACCCCCCCGAGGCGTCGTCGATGGCGTTCGAGTGGGTCGTGCCCGCCTCGGAGTTCTACGCCCGCAACGCGTGGGTCGAGAGCTGGGAGAACAACGCGATGCAGCTCTTCGTGACGCTGCGCCCCGGAGCCGACGTCGCCGCGTTCAACCGCACGATGAGCGACATTCTGGCGGCGCGCGGTGACATCGAGGGCGCGACGGCCTCCGCACAGCGCTTCTCGGAGCGCTACCTCCGCAGCGACTACGAGAACGGCGTGCTCGTCGGCGGCCGCATCGACCAGGTCCGCACCTTCGCCCTCATCGCGGTACTGCTGCTGGCGCTGGCGTGCATCAACTTCACCAACCTCGCCACGGCGCGCGCGACGCGGCGGGCCGACGAGATCGGCGTCCGCAAGACGATGGGCGCGACACGCGGCGCCCTGATGCGGCAGTTCCTCGGCGAGTCGGTGCTGACGGCATTCGTCGCGTTCGTCGTCGCGGTCGGGCTGTTCGTTCTTCTCCTCGGGCCGTTCGGGACGGCTTTCGGCACGACCCTCTCGCTCGGGAGCCTGAGTCCGTGGGTCTGGCTCGGCTTCGCGGGCATCGCGCTCGGGGTGGGGCTCGTGGCGGGTCTGTACCCGGCCGTCGTGCTCTCGCGCTTCAGCCCGATGCGGGTGCTCCGTGGCGGGCGGCGCGGCGGGCTGGCGCTGCGGCGGGGGCTGGTGGTGTTCCAGTTCGCGGCGTCGGTGGTGCTCATCATCGGGACGCTGGTGGTGACGGCGCAGCTCGGCTTCCTGCAGGACCGCGACATCGGGCTCGACCGCGAGGAGGTGGTGACGGTGCCGCTCCGAGGCGGGGCCAAGAGCGGCTACCCGGCCTTCCGCCAGGCCCTCCTCGATGACCCGGCCGTCACGCACGTCGGCTCGACGAACAGCATGCCGCTCTGGATCGGCTCGTCGACGGGCAGCGTCGACTGGCCGGGGAAGGCCCCGGAGAGCCTGCCGTCCTTCTACCACATGATCGTCGACACCGACGCCATCGAGGCGCTCGGGATGGAGATGGCAAGCGGGCGCGACTTCTCCGCCGATGTGGTCGCAGACTCGTCGAACTACATCGTCAACGAGGCGGCGGCCCGCCTGATGGGCCTCGACGCGCCGGTGGGCGAGACGATCGCGATGTGGGAGGAGCCGGGCGAGATCGTCGGCGTGGTGAAGGACTTCCACATGAGCCCGGCGACGTCGGCGACGGAGCCGACGATCCTGCGGCTGGGCACGCCCGAGGAGACCCTGTGGGCGATGGCGTTCGTGCGGTTCGCCTCGGGGCAGGCCGAGGCAGGGCTGGCGCGCCTGGTGACGGTCAGCGAGACGTTCAGCGCGGACTACCCGCTCGAGTACACGTTTCTCGACGAGGCGTACGACGAGATGTACCAGAGCCACATCCGCCTCGGGACGATGGCGGCGCTGTTCGCCGTCCTCGCGGCGCTGATCGCGGCGCTGGGGCTCGTCGGGCTGGCGGCGTACGCGGCCGAGCAGCGGCGCAAGGAGGTCGGCGTGCGCCGCGTGCTGGGGGCGACGGTGGCGAGCGTCGTCGGGCTCCTCTCGCGCGACTTCCTGCTGTGGGTGGCGGCGGCGTGTGCCGTCGCGATTCCGGTCGCGGCCGTCCTCGCCGAGCGCTGGCTGGACGGCTTCGCCTACCGCGTGGACGTGGGGGTGGGGCCGTTCGCGGTGGCGTCGCTGGCGGCGCTGGGGCTGGCGCTGCTCGCGGCCGGCACACAGGCCCTCCGCGCAGCGACGGCCGACCCCGTCCTCGCCCTCCGCTCCGAATAACGCCAGAGGCCTCGGGAGAGGCCGCCCGTTCCCTGTTTGTTCCGCCTCTGGCGCCAGAGGCCCCGCGTTCGCCCTCATGCTGTCCAACACCCTCGCCGTCGCCCTCCGCTCCATGCAGAAGCGCCCCGGCATGACAGCCATCAACATCGGCGGGCTGGGGCTGGGGCTCGCGTGCTGCTTCCTGATCGTGCTCTTCATCCAGCACGAGCGCTCGTTCGACAACTTCCACGCGAACGGCGACCGCATCTACCGCCTGTCGACGGATGCAGGGGCTAATGGCGAACGGACCGCCCGCACGCCTGCCGGTCTCGGGCCGCTGCTCGACGACCGCAGCGAGCCCATCGAGCAGGCCGTCCGGTACACCAACCGGGGCTCGGCGGACGTACGCCTCGGGACCGGGGAGGTCCAGCGCATCGAATGGCTCTCTCTGGCCGACCCGGAGATCGTGGATGTGTTCTCGCTCTCGTTCCAGCGAGGTACCCCGGAGGCAGCGCTCAGCGCGCCGCACAGCCTCGTCCTGACCGAGACGCAGGCGGCGACGCTTTTCGGCGACGCCGACCCGATGGGCCAGACGCTCCGCTACGGCGAAGTCGACCTGACCGTCACGGGCGTCGTGGAAGACCTCCCGGTCAACACCCACCTCGACTTCACCGCGCTGGGCTCGTTCCGCCTCATGGCGGACCTCTTCGGACTCGACGCCCTGGAGGACTTCAGCAACTGGAACTACCGCACGTACCTCCTCCTCGCCTCTGGCGCCTCGCCCGAGGCCGTCGCCGAGGAGACCGGCGCGTTTCTGAAGGAGCGGTTCGACGCGGACTTCGCGGTGGAGCTGGACCCGCTCCAGTCGCTGCGCCTCAATACGGAGGTCGTGGACTACGACATGGTCACGCGAGACCCGGATGTGCTCTGGCTGTTCGGGGCCGTCGGTGCGCTGATCCTCCTCATCGCGTGCATCAACTTCACCAACCTCGCGACGGCTCGCGCCCTGTCGCGCGCTCGCGAGGTGGGCGTGCGGAAAAGCCTCGGTGCTGCCAGAGGCCAGCTGGTCCGCCAGTTCCTCAGCGAGTCGGTCCTGCTGAGCGTGTTCGCGACCCTCGTGGGCATCGCGGGGATGGCCGTCGCGCTCCCGATCTTCAACGAGGCTCTGGGAGGGTCGGTGCCTCTCAACCTCATCCACCCGGGGACCCTGGCCGTGCTGCTGGGGATCGGGCTCGCGGCGGGGCTGCTCGCAGGCAGCTACCCGGCGCTCTACCTCACCCGGTTTGATCCGGCCCGCGTCCTCAAAGGCGACCTGACCCCGAGGGGAGGCGGCGCCTCGGTCTTGCGAAAGGGCCTGATTGTGGTGCAGTTCGCGGCGTCCGCGTTCCTCCTCGTCGCCACCCTGACCGTCGTCGATCAGCTGCGGTTCATGCGGTCGCAGGACCTCGGATTCGCCCAGGAGCAGGTCGTCTCGTTCTCTCCCCCCGGAGAGCTTCTGGAGCAGTACGACGCCTTCCAGGAGGCCCTCGCGAGCGACCCGGACGTGCTCAGCGCCGCAATGAGCAGCGGCCTTCCGGGGAGCACGGGCATGCGCCGGGGCTACACATGGCCGGGCGCGACGGAGCGCGAAACGTCCGAAGGCGACTTCGTCACGATTCTGGGCGACGCGGACTACATCGACACGGTCGGGCTGGAGGTGACGGCGGGCCGCGGGTTCCGTGACACCGAGGCGGACATCGGCAACGCGTACATCCTGAACGAGACCGCCGTGCGCGAGATCGGCCTGGAGGCGCCCGTGGGCCATCCGTTCCGGGCGTGGGACGGGGAGGAGTCGGGCACCATCATCGGTGTTGTGGAGGACTTCCATTATTCGGGGCTGCGCAACCCGATCGAGCCCCTCGTGCTGCACTACAAGCCCGAGTGGATGCGGACCGTCGCCGTCCGCCTCTCGGCCTCTGGCGTCGCCCCCGGCATCGAGCACCTGCAGGAGACGTTCGCGCAGTTCGCCCCCGGCTACACCCTCGACTACCGGTTCCTGGACGAAGGCTTCGAGCGCCAGTACCGGGACGAGGTGCGCCTGAGCACCCTGCTCGGCTTCTTCGCCGGTGTGGCGGTCTTCATCGCCTGCCTCGGCGTCTTCGCGCTGACCGCCCTGGCGGCGGAGCAGCGTCGCAAAGAGATCGGCGTCCGCAAGGTGCTCGGCGCCTCGGTCCGGACCCTCACCGCGATGCTCACCCGCGACGTGGCCCTGCTCGTCCTGGTGGCCTTCGGGGTGGCGGCGCCTCTGGCGTGGATCGCGATGAGCCGGTGGCTGGAAGGCTTCGCCTACGCCGCTGACCTCGGCCCCGGCGTGTTCCTCCTCGCGGGAGGCGGGGTGCTGCTGCTCTCGCTGCTGACGGTGAGCACGCAGGCCCTCCGCGCAGCGACCGCCGACCCCGTCCGCGCCCTCCGCTCCGAGTAATCCCCGTTCCGATATCGTGTTCAAGACCGACCTCCACATCGCCGCCCGTCGCCTTCGGCAGCACCCGGCCATCGCGGCCCTCAACGTGACGGGGCTCGCGCTCGGGCTGGCGTGCTGCCTCCTCATCTTCCTCTTCGTCCGCGACGAGGTCTCGTTCGACCAGACGCACCCCGAGGCGGACCGGCTCTACCGCGTCGAGATGGAGTTGGGGACCGGAGACGGTTCCGAGCGGTGGGCCGTCGTTCGGCTGGAGTTGGCGTACGACGTGATTCCTCAGGTGCCTGGCGTGGAGGCTGGAACGCGCATCACGGATGGGAGCGACCCCCTCGTGACGCGCGGGGATAACCGGTTCTACGAAGACCGTTTCCTCTACGCCGAGCCGTCGTTCTTCGACCTGTTCGACGCCCGCATCGTCCGCGGAGACGCGGCCGAACTCGGCCGTCCCAACACCGTCGTCCTCTCCGAGCCGACGGCCGTGCGCTACTTCGGACGCGACAACCCCGTGGGGCAGACGATTGAGGTTCGGGGACGCTACGACACAAGCGCGGACACGCTCGAGGTGGTCGGCGTGATGGCCGAGATGCCTCCCAATGCGCATCTCCAGGCGGACTTTCTGGCGTCGTTCGTGACGTCGCTTCCGGACGATCCCGCGCACTACGCCTCCTCACTCGCCTACTCCTACGTCCGGCTGGCGGAGGGCGCAGACCCCGAGGCGGCTGCGGCTCGTGCGAACGAGGCACACGATCGCCTAGTGGAGGACGGCCGGCAGCGCGCCGGGACTACACTGTACCTGACACCGGTCACAGACATCCGCCTGCGGAGCGTGGCCGAGGCGCAAACGGAGTTTGAGCCCCAGGGCGACATCCGCTACGTGTGGCTGTTCTCGGCAATCGCGCTCGTCATCCTGCTGCTCGCAGCGTTCAACTACACGAACCTGGCGACGGCGCGGGGCGCGCAGCGGACCACCGAGGTGGGCGTTCGCAAGGCACTCGGTGCGGACCGGCACCAACTGACGCGCCTGTTTCTGAGCGAGTCGTTTGTGGTGACGCTCGTCGCGGCGGTGCTGGCGCTCGGGCTCGTGGCCGTGACCTTGCCGGCGTTGAGCACATGGATGGGCCGCCCGTTCGCGCTTCCGCTCGCGGCGCCGTGGTTCTGGGCGGCGTTTGCGTCGGTGGTCGTGCTGCTGGCCGTCGGGGCCGGGAGCTACCCGGCGTTCGTCCTGTCCGCCGTTCGACCCACCTCGGCGCTGAAGGCGGAGGCCCGGGTCGCGTCGCGGACGACGCTCCGCAAGATCCTGCTCGTCGGGCAGTTCGCGGCGACGATTGCGCTGGTCGCCAGCTCGATCGGCATTCAGCGCCAGCTTCACTACGTCCAGAACACGCGGCTCGGATTCGAGGCGGACGGTGTCCTCGCACTCCGCACGCGGGGCGCGATCGACGACTCGCGCACGGCCTTCGAAAACGAAGCCGAGCGCATCCCAGGCGTCGAGGCGGTCGCGTTCGGGTCGGGCATTCCCGGTGAACCGACAGCGATCAAGTTCTTCGACTCGAGTGAGGTGGAGGGGCAGCAGGGGCGGGAGGAAACGATTGTATTCGATGCGCTTGGGGTCGGGCCCGACTTCGCCTCGACGCTGGACTTCGAGGTCGTCGAAGGCCGGGTGTTCTCGCCGGACCGCCCAGACGACGCCTCGGGGGCGGTGGTCATCAACGAGACGGCCGCGCGCGACCTGGGGTGGGCCGAGCCGCTCGGGAAGACCATCGGGACGGGCGAGGCGCAGCTCCGCGTCATCGGGGTCGTCCGCGACGTGCATCTGAACGACATGCGCCAGGCCGTCGGCCCGCTCCTCCTCGAGTACGATCCCGGTGCGACGGGCTACGCGGTCGTCCGGCTCCGTGCCGACGGGTTGCCTGCGACGCTGGCGGCTTTGGAGGGTGCGTGGGAGGATGTCGCGCCGGATCAGCTCTTCGACGCCTTCTTCCTCGACGACCACTTCGCGGCGTTCTACCGCGCCGAGCGGATGGTGGGGCAGGTGTTCCTCGCCTTCACCGGCCTGGCCATCGTTGTGGCATGCCTGGGTCTGTTCGGCCTGGCCATGCTGATGGCCCAGCAGCGGACGCGCGAGATCGGAATCCGGAAGGTGCTGGGGGCGAGCGTGGCGTCGCTTGTCGCGTTGCTCTCGCGCGAGTTCGCCGGGCTCATCGTGGTGGCGTTCGTGGTGGCGGTGCCTGCGGCCTACGTGTTCCTCCAGGACTGGCTGGCCGACTTCGTCTACCGCGCCGAGCCGACGGCCGGCCTGTTCCTCTGGGCCGGAGTGCTCACCCTCGGAATCGCGCTCGTGACGGTGAGCGCCCACACGCTCCGCGCGGCGACGGCCGACCCGGTTCATGCCCTCCGCTCCGAATAGCCCCGCCTCGGGGCCGACCGCTCGTTCTGCCACGACCCACCCTGCCATGATTCGTTCGGCCCTCCGCGACGCCCTCCGCGCGCTCCGCCACAACCGGGGCTACGCGCTCCTCAACGTCGCCGGGCTCGCGCTCGGGATGGCGTGCGTGGTCCTGGTCGCCCTCTTCGTGCGCCACGAGACCGGCTTCGACGCCTTCCACGAGCGCGGCGACCGCATCGTGCGGATGGACCTGGACGAGGTCACCGGCGAAGACGTCGAGCCCCGGAGCTCGACGCCAGGGCTGCTGGCGCCGGCCCTCCGCGCGTCGGTCCCCGAGGTGGAGGCGGCCGTCCGGATGCTCTCCGGCCAGCCCGTCTTCCGCGTCGACGGCGAGCTGGTCGAGCCGGGTCAGATCTACTACGCCGACCCCGAGGTGTTCGACGTGTTCTCGTTCCCCCTCGTCGCGGGCGACCCGGCGACGGCCCTCGACGCGCCGGGCCAGATCGTCCTCGACGAGACGACGGCCCGCGCGCTCTTCGGCGGCACCGACGTCCTCGGCGAGACGCTGGGCTCGGGCAGCGAGACCCTCACCGTGACCGGCGTCATGGCCGACGTGCCGTCGCAGTCGCACCTCCAGTTCCGCGCGCTCGCCTCGCTCTCGACGCTCGACGACCCGGGCTGGTACTACACCAACTGGCGCTCGACCAACTTCCTCACCTACACGCTCCTGCGCGAGGGCGCCGATCTCGACGCGTTCCAGTCCAGGTTGCCGGCGCTCATCGACGCCGAGGCGGGCGACGAGCTGGCCTCGGCCGACTACGACTTCGCGCTGCGGGCCACGCCCCTGGCCGACCTCTACCTCTACGCCGACCGCAACGCGGGCGACGTGCAGGGCAGCCTCCAGATCCTCCAGGTCCTCAGCGTGATCGCGCTGTTCGTGCTGCTCATCGCGGGCGTCAACTTCACGAACCTCGCCACCGCGCGGTCGCTCGACCGGGCGCGCGAGGTGGGCGTGCGCAAAACGCTCGGCGCGCAGCGCGGCGGGCTGGTCGCGCGGTTCCTCACCGAGGCGGTCCTGCTCTGCCTCGTCGCCCTGGCACTGGGGTTCGGGATCGCGGCGCTCGCGCTCCCCGGCTTCGAGTCGCTCACGGGCAAGACCCTGGCCCTCGCCGACCTCGGCGTGTGGACGCTCGGTCTGGCGGGCCTCGCGGTCGGGGTCGGGCTTCTGGCCGGGACCTACCCGGCGCTGGTGCTGAGCGGCTTCCACCCCGCCGAGGTGCTCAAGGGCCGCTTCGCGACGGGTACTCGCGGCGCCACGCTCCGCCGTGCGCTGGTGGTGGTGCAGTTCACGGTCTCGATCGCGCTCATCGCCGCGACGGTCGTCGTGTTCAATCAGGTCGACTACATGCAGTCGCGCGACCTCGGGCTGGACCTGGGTGGCGACCAGACGCAGCTCGTCGTGCTGCCGTACGAGGCCGGCGACCCGCAGAACCCGTTCGGCGCCACCGAGGGGGTGTCGCTGGAGCAGGCCAAGCGGCGGCTCCTCGACGTGCGGGGCGTCTCGGGCGTGACCTCGTCGCTGGCAGCGCCGACGGGCGGCCAGGCGAGTGCCGGCGGCGAGCTGGAGCTGGCCTCGGGCGAGGCGGCCGACTTCAGCGTGACCATGTACATGGTGGATACCAGCTTCGTGCGCGTCTACGGCCTCGACCTCGTGGCCGGCGTGGCCCCGGGCGCCGCCACGCTCGCCGACTCGTCGGCGGCGTACGTGCTCAACGAGACGGCGGTCCGCGAGGCGGGCTACGCCACCCCCGAGGCGGCCCTGGGCGCGCGGGCTTCGTTCTGGGGCGGCGAGGGCGAGGTGGTGGGCGTCGTGCGCGACTTCCACGTGACGGGCCTCCAGTCGCGCATCGAGCCGCTGGCGCTGGTCGCCTCGGAGGACTTCCAGAGCGTGCTGACGCTGCGCGTGCAGACGGCCGGGCTGCCCGAGACGCTCGCCGCGCTCGGCGGCCTGTGGCCGGAGCTCGTGCCGACGCGGCCGTTCACCTACAGCTTCCTCGACGAGGACTTCGGCGCGCAGTACGCGGCCGAGCAGCGGTTCAGCCGCGTCTTCGGCGTGCTCTCGGGGCTCGCCATCGCCATCGCGTGCCTGGGCCTGTTCGGCCTCGCGGCCTACGAGATCGGGATGCGGACCAAGGAGATCGGGGTGCGCCGCGTGCTCGGCGCGACTGTGGGCCAGGTGGTGGTGCTCCTCAGCCGAGGCGTCGTCCCGCTGGTCGTCATCGGGGCGGTGGTGGCCGCTCCGCTCGTGGCTGTCGGGATGTCGCGGTGGCTCGACGGCTTCGCGTACCGGATCGCGGTGGGGTGGGAGCCGCTCGCGGTCGCCGGGGCGCTCGTGCTCGCGGTCGCTCTGGTGACGGTCGCGGGCCAGGCGTTCCGCGCCGCCGTCGCCGACCCCGTCCGCGCCCTCCGTTCCGAATAACACCCCGCCTCGGGGCCGACTCGCGTCGCTCGACATGTTCAAGAACCTCCTCCTTGTCGCCCTCCGCGGTCTCCGTCGCCAGCCCGGCTACGCGGCCATCAACGTCGGCGGCCTCGGCCTGGGGCTGGCGTGCTGCTTCCTGATCGTGCTGTTCATCCAGCACGAGCGCTCGTTCGACACGTATCACGCCAACGCCGACCGGGCCTACCTGCTCACCGTTCAGATCCCCTCGTTCGAGGACACGCGCTTCATCACGCCATCCGGCCTCGGGCCAATGATGGAGACAGATGTCGCTGGGGTGGAGCACGTTGTGCGATTCTGGGAACGTCGGGAGGCCCCGGTGCGCGTTCCGAGCGGCGACATCCACACAGTTGATCCGGTCTTGCTGGCCGATCCCGGCATCGTCGATCTGTTCTCATTCCAGGTTCTCCGCGGTGACTTCGCGACAGCGCTCGCCGATCCGGGCTCAGCCGTGCTCACCGAGACGACGGCGCGGACCCTCTTCGGCAACACCGAGGCGGTCGGGCAGACGGTCACGATGACGCGCGACAGCCTCACGCTGACGGTCTCGGCGGTCATCGCGGACCTGCCGGGCAACACGCACCTCGACGTGGGGATGCTGGTCCCGTTCCAGAACATGGCCGAGATCATCGGCCCCGAGGCGCTGACGAGCATGAGCGAGTGGAGCCACCTCTCGTACGTCCTCTTGCGCGAGAATGCCGACCCCGAGGCGGTCGCGAGCGGAGCCGCCGAGATCGTGACGCGCGCCCACGAGTATGGCCCGGACGAGACGGTGACGGCCCAGATGCGGCCGTTGCCGACGCTCCGCTTCGACACCGAGATCGCGAACCGTGACCTGTTCGGCACGCGGGATCCCCGGATGCTGTGGATGTTCGCCGTCGTCGCGGCGCTGATCTTGCTCGTCGCGTGCGTCAACTTCACCAACCTCGCCACGGCTCGTGCAACGGAGCGCGCCCGCGAGGTGGGTGTGCGGAAGAGCCTCGGCTCGGAGCGGTGGCAGCTGGTCGCTCAGTTCCTCGGCGAGTCGCTTCTGCTGAGTCTGTTCGCGATCGTCCTCGGCTTTGTCGGCGTCGTGATCGCACTGCCGATCTTCAACGATGCTCTCGGGGGGACGACCGCGCTCGGCCTTGGACAGCCGATGACGCTGCTGGGACTGGGGGCGATCGGCCTCGTCGCGGGCCTCGTCGCCGGCAGCTACCCTGCGTTCTATCTCACGCGGTTCTCTCCAGCGCGCGTTCTCAAGGGTGACTTGAGTACCAGCGGTGGCGCTCCGACACTTCGCAGGGGCCTGGTCGTGTTCCAGTTCGCGGTCTCGGCGTTCCTGCTCGTCGCCACGCTGACGGTCGTCGATCAGCTCCGATTTATGCGGAGCCAGGATCTCGGGTTCGCACAAGAGCAAGTCGTCACGTTTCCGATGACGCCGGAGATCACGGACGGCTTCGAGGCCTTCAAGCAGTCGCTTGCGTCAGATCCTTCCATCGTCGGCGTCGCGATGGCGAACGGCTTCCCCGGTGAGGTCAACAGCGGGAGCAACTTCCTGTGGCCGGGGAGCGGGACTGGAGACGAGTCGTCCCGGACCTCACAGCTCCTCGCGGCCGACCCCGATTACCTGACGACGGTCGGGCTGGAACTGATCGACGGCCGGTGGTTCCGCGACTCCGAGGTGGACCGCGGCAGTGCCTACGTTCTCAACGAGACGGCCGTGCGCGAAATGGGACTGTCCGATCCGGTCGGGCACACGTTCCGGTCGTGGGACCGCGAGCCCGGGGTCGTCGTCGGCGTGGTGGAGGACTTCCACTTCGAATCGCTCCAGCAAGCGATCGAGCCGCTCGTGATGGCGTACTGGCCCGAGTGGATGGGCAGCGTGGCTGTCCGGCTCGCCTCGGGGGACGCTGCCGCTGGCCTCGCGCACGTCCAGCGGACGTTCGAGCAGACGTCGCCCGGGTACACCTTCGACTACCGCTTTGTGGACGACGCCTTCGAGGCGGCATACCGCGACGAGGCGCGTCTGAGCACGCTCCTGGGCTTCTTCGCGGGCGTCGCCGTCTTCATCGCCTGCCTCGGCATCTTCGGCCTCGCGGCCCTCGTGGCGCAGCGGCGACGCAAGGAGATCGGTGTGCGGAAGGTGCTCGGAGCGTCGGTCCAGAGCCTGGCGGCCATGCTCGCGGGGGATTTCGTGAAGCTGGTCGCCGTGGCGTTCGTGGTCGCGACGCCGCTGGCCTACCTCGCGATGAGCCGATGGCTCGAAGGCTTCGCCTACGCCGTGGGCCTCGGCCCCGGGGTGTTCGCTGTTGCCGGCGCGGCGGTTCTTCTGGTCTCGCTGCTCACCGTCAGCGCGCAGGCCTTCCGCGCGGCGACGGCCGACCCCATCCGCGCCCTCCGCTCCGAGTAGGCCGACCGCCTCGGCGGGCGGGCGCGCACGCCCGGTGGGCGCCAGCGCACACCCAGACCCGGCCTGCCGCCCCCGAGGCGGCGATTCGGCGTGCGGCACGGACCTCGCTGGCCTTCTGTCTGATAGGGTCCCCGCCTCGGGGCCGCCCCTTCCAGACCGCTCTGCCGATGTTCGTCAGCGTCCTCCGCACCGCCCTCCGCAGCCTCCGCCGGAACCGCGGCTTCGCGCTCCTCAACGTCGCCGGGCTCGCGCTCGGGATGGCGTGCGTGATCCTGATCGCGCTCTACGTCCAGGACGAGCGCGCCGTCGACGCCTTCCACGAGCGCGCCGACCGGATCGCCCGCCTCGACGTCGACTTCATCGAGAACGGTGAGGTCGAGCCGTCGGGCAACACGCTGGGGGTCCTCGCGCCCACGATCACCGCCTCGATGCCCGAGGTCGAGGCGGCGGTCCGGTTCACGAACGCCGACCCGGTGATGCGCGCCCAGGGCGAGGCCGTTCAGGCCGACCGCGTCTACCTCACCGACAACGCGGTGTTCGAGGTGTTCACCTACCCGTTCCGCTCGGGCGACCCCGCAACGGCCCTCGCCGCGCCCGGCAGCATCGTGCTCACCGCGTCGCTCGCCCAGAGCCTCTTCGGCGGGGCCGACGCCCAGGGGCAGACGGTCCAGTGGACGGACCAAACGCTGACGGTGACCGGCGTCATGGCCGACGTGCCGCGCCAGTCGCACCTGCCGTTCGATGGCCTGATCTCGCTCTCGACCGTCGACGACCCCGGGTGGTACTTCGACAACTGGTTCTCGGTCGGGTTTGCGACCTACGTGCTCCTCCGCGAGGGCGTCGACATGGAGGCGTTCGACGCCCGCCTGCCGGCGTTCACCGAGGCGACCCTCGGTGAGGTGATGGCGGAAGAAGGCACGGGCCTCGTGTTCCACGCCCGTCCGCTGGAATCGCTCTACCTGACCGCCGAGCGCGGGAAGGGGACGTTCGGGAGCCTCGCCGCGCTGCGGATCCTGAGCCTCGTGGCCCTCTTTGTGCTCATCGTCGCGGGCGTCAACTTCACCAACCTGGCCACGGCGCGGTCGCTCGACCGGGCGCGCGAGGTGGGCGTGCGGAAGTCGCTCGGCGCGGCCCGATCGGGTCTCGCGGTTCAGTTCCTCGCCGAGGCGGTCGTGCTGAGCCTCGTCGCCCTGGGGGTGGCCGTGGTCCTGGCGCAGCTCGCGATGCCGGTCTTCCGCGACCTCGCCGACAAGCCGCTCGCGCTCGTCGACCTCGGCATCGGGTGGCTCGGGATCGTCGCGCTCGCCGGCGTGACGGGGCTGCTGGCGGGCGCGTACCCCGCGCTCGTGCTGAGCGGGTTCGACCCCGCGAGCGTGCTCAAGGGGCGCTTCGCCTCGGGGCACCGGGGCGCGGCGCTGCGGCGCGTGCTTGTGGTGGCCCAGTTCGGCGTCTCGGTCGCGCTGATCGCGGCGACGGGCGTCGTGTTCTCGCAGCTCAACTACATGCAGTCGAAGGACCTCGGGATCGACCTCGGCGGCGAGACGACGCAGCTCCTCCTGCTGCCGTTCATGGGCGACTCGACGGTCGTGGGCAACCTGCCCGAGCTGCACGCCCAGCTCGAGGCGACGCCCGGCGTCGTCGGGTCGACGGCCTCGCTCGCCGCGCCGACCTTCGGGACGTACTCGGCCGGAGGCGAGGTCGAGGGGCCGGACGGCCTCGGCGCCGAGCTGTCGGTCGTGATGTACATGGGCGACGCGTCGTACGCCGACGTCTACGGGCTGACGCAGGTCGCCGGCCGCCGGCCGGACCGGCTCCCGCCCGGCGCCGACCCCGACACCCCGCGCGAGTACGCGCTGAGCGTGTCGGCCGTCCGCAAGGCCGGCTACGCCGACCCCGAGGCGGCGCTCGGCAAGACCGCCGAGTTCTGGGGCGTCGAGGGCGTGGTCGTCGGCGTGATCGAGGACTTCCACGTCGAGGGGCTCCAGCGGGCCGTCGAGCCGATCGCGCTGATGTCGGACACCGACACCATCTTCCCGCCCAACATGCTCACGGTGCGGGTGCAGACCGCTGGGCTGCCGGCGACGCTCGCCGCCGTCGAGGCGGTCTGGGCCGACCTCGCGCCGACGCGGCCGTTCGAGTACAGCTTCCTCGACGAGGACTTCGCCGCGGAATACGTGTCCGAGCAGCAGTTCGGGCGGCTCTTCGCCGTCTTCGCCGGCCTCGCCATCGTGATCGCCTGCCTGGGCCTGTTCGGGCTCGCGGCCCACGCCGCGGCCACGCGCACCAAGGAGATCGGCGTGCGCCGCGTGCTCGGCGCGACGGTGGGCCAGGTGGTGGTGCTGCTGAGCCGCAGCGTGGTCGCGCTCGTCGTCGCCGGCGTCGTGCTCGCGGTGCCGGTCGTGGTGGTGGGCATGTCGCGGTGGCTGAGCGGCTTCGCCTACCGCGTCGACGTCGGCTGGCAGCCGCTGGTCGTCGCCGCCTCGGTGGTATTGCTGATTGCGCTCGTGACCGTCGGCGGGCACGCGGTCCGCGCCGCCGTCGCCGACCCCGTCCGCGCCCTCCGCTCCGATTGACCTGACATGGCTCTTCCGGCCCTCCGCTTCGCTCTCCGACGGCTCCTCCGGCGCCCCGGCGCCAGCGCGCTCCACGTCGGCGGCCTGTCCACGGGGATGGTGTGCTGCTTCCTGGCCCTTCTGTTCATCCAGGACGAGCTGAGCTTCGACCGCTTCCACGAGCACGCCGAGCAGATCTTTGCCGTCAGCGAGGTGCGGACCCTGGGCGACCAGCGCATCGCGCTCCAGGCGACGTCGGCCGAGGCCATCGACGCCCTGCGGTCTGGCGTCCCCGGCGTCGAGGCGGTGACCATCCTCGACGAGGATCGCGGAATCGTCCGCCGGCCGGGTGAGGTGGACGGGGTGGCGCTGGAGGCCTTCGCGTTCGCGGACCCTGCCATGTTCGACGTGTTCACGTTCCCCCTCGTCCGAGGCAACGAGGCGACGGCCCTCGCCGGGCCGAACCGTGCGATCCTCACGCGGAGCACGGCCGCAACCCTCTTTGGCCGCGACGACGTGGTCGGCGAGACGGTCACGCTGGAGCGGAACGGGTTCGGGCTGCTGGAGCCGGAGCCGCTCCTCCTCGACGTGACGGGGATTGTGGACGACCCGCCGGCGACGTCGTCGATCCAGTTTGGGATGCTGGTCTCGGGCGAGACCCCCCTCGCGTCGTTCGACGGCGAGGCGCCGGCGCACGAGGCCGGCGGCAGCACGTTCGTCCGGACGGCGACCGCAGCCGACACGACGGCGATGAAGTCGGTCCTCGACGGATTCGCGGCCGACCCCGAGCGGTTCTCCGGGTTCGGGATGTTTGCGGGGATCGGCCTGACGCCGCTCGTCGAGACGCACTTCACGTACAACCAGCCCGGGCTGACGGGGAAGCGCCCGCTGCTCTACCTGTTCGGGATCGTGGCGGCGCTCGTGCTGCTGCTGGCGTGCATCAACTACGCCAACCTCGCCACGGCGCACGCGCTCCAGCGCGCCCGCGAGGTCGGGGTGCGAAAAGCGCTCGGCGCCGGCCGCGGGCAGCTCGCCACGCAGCACCTCGCCGAGGCGGTCCTGACGTCTGCCGCAGCCGGTGTCGTCGGGGCCGGCGTGACGCTGCTCCTGCTGCCGTTCTTCAACGACTTCTTCGGCAAGGCGATCGGGCGCGAGGCGCTGACGGTTCCGCTTCTCCTCCTCGGGACCGGCGTCGTCGTTGGGGCCGGGCTTCTCGCCGGCGCCTACCCGGCGTCGCGGCTCGTGCGGTTCCAGCCCGTCGAGGCGCTGCGCGGACGGCTCGCGCGAGGGCGGGGCGGCCGGCGCGTGCAGCGGACGCTGGTGGTGGTCCAGTTCTCCGTGACGGCTGCGCTCTTGGCCGGGACGGCGCTCGTGATCGAGCAGGTGCGCCACGTGCGGGCGGCCGACCTGGGATTTGAGAGCGACCACGTGGTGACGTTCGACCTCCAGGCGCCGAGCCTGGCGTCCCGGCGGGACGTCCTGAAGGTGGCGCTCGAAGCCCTGCCGCGCGTCGAGGCCGCCTCGGTGGCGAGCGCCTTTCCCGGCCGGTTCGACATGTCCTCGATCGTCTCGCCTGGCGCGACGCCCGACGACCCCTCCGACGACATCAACGCTCTCACGGCCACGACCGACGCGGACTACGCCGCCGTCCTGGGGCTCCGCCTCGCGGCCGGGCGCTGGTACACCCCCGAGGCGAGCGGCGAGGTGGTCCTCAACGAGACCGCCGCGCGTCAGCTCGGCCTGATGACGACAGACCCCGAGGCGGCCGTCGGGCAGCGTCTGGGGAATGAGCGGCAGGTCGTCGGAGTCGTCGAGGACTTCCGAATCGACGGGCCTCGGGCTGCGGTCGTTCCGATTCAACTGTACCCCTCCGATCCGGCGTTCTCGAACCAGCAACGCCTTGCGGTCCGGCTCAGCGGGGCCGACGTCGCCGGGGCGCTCGGGTCGGTCGCCGAGGCGTGGGCGGAGGTCGTCCCCGACCACCCATTCGATCCGCAGTTCGTCGAGGACCGGTTCGCCGCGTCGCTCCAGCGAGACCGCCAGCTCGGGGTGCTGCTCGGCTTCTTCGGAGGCGTCGCCGTCCTGCTCGCGGTCCTGGGCGTGTTCGGGCTGGCCGCGCACGCGGCCGAGCGCCGGACGAAGGAGATCGGCATCCGCCGCGTGCTGGGGGCGACCATCAGCGGTCTGGTCGTGCGCCTGTCGTCGGAGTTCGCGGTGCTGGTCGGGGTCGGGCTGGCCGTCGCCGCGCCCGTCGTCGTCGTCGTGGGGCAGCGCTGGCTGGAGGGCTTCGCCTTCCCGGCGCCGCTGTCGCCCGTGCCGTTCGTGCTCGTGGGCCTCGGGGTGCTCGCGCTGGCCCTGCTCACGTCGGGCGTGCACGCCGTCCGCGCCGCGACGGCCGACCCCGTCCGCGCCCTCCGCTCCGACTAGCCCGCCTCGGGGCCGAGGCCCCACGTGTCCATGCTCGCCAACTACCTCCGCGTCGCGCTCCGCAGCCTCCGCCGCCAGAAGGGCTACGCCGCCATCAACGTGCTCGGGCTGGCCGTCGGGATCGCGTGCTGCCTGTTTCTGCTGCTCTACGTCGGCGACGAGCTGCGCTACGACCGCCACCACGAGGCCCCCGAGGAGGTCTTCCGCATCCACGCGCAGTTCGACGACCGCGAGCTGGCGCTGACGCCGCCGATGGTGGCCGGCCTGCTCGAAGAGGAGGTTCCCGCCGTCGAGGCGGCGGCGCGGCTCTACGCGACCGGCAACGTGGTCCGGTTCGAGGACCGGGTGTTCGAGGAGGACCGGTTCGTCTACGCCGACGCTTCGGTGTTCGACGTGTTCACGCTGCCGGTCCTGGCGGGCGCCCCCGAGGCGGCGCTCCAGAACCCGGAGACGGTCGTGCTGACCGCCTCGGCGGCGGCGCGCTACTTCGGCGACGCCGACCCGGTGGGCCAGACGCTGCTCGTCAACAACCGCCAGACGTTCGAGGTCGGGGGCGTGATCGCCGACCTGCCAGCGACCTCGCACGTCCAGTTCGACCTCGTGGCGTCGTTCGCGACGCTCCCCGAGACCCCGCCCATCTGGAGCAACGCCAACCACTACACCTACGTCCGGACGCGCGGCCCCGAGGCGGCGGCGGCGTTCCCGGCCCAGCTCGCGGCCCTGATCGCCCGCCTCGAGGCGGACGGCCAGCAGCCGTGGGCGCTCCAGGCGATGCCGCTCACCGACATCCACCTCCGCTCGACGGCCGAGTACGAGATGGACCGGAGCGGCGACCTGACGACGGTCTACGGCCTGGCCCTGGTGGCCGCCCTGATCCTGCTCATCGCCTGCATCAACTACATGAACCTGGCCACGGCGCGGGCGGTGCGGCGGGCCGGCGAGATCGGCCTGCGCAAGTCGATCGGGGCGTTCCGCGGGCAGCTCGTGCGCCAGTTCTACGCCGAGGCGGCCGTGCTGACGGTGATCGCGGGCGTGCTGGCCCTGCTGTTCGTGGTCGCGGGCCTGCCGGCGTTCAACGGCCTCAGCGGCAAGGCGCTGGCTGCCTCGGCGCTGGTCGAGCCGCAGTTCGTCCTCCTCGGGGCCGGGATGCTGGCCCTGGTGACGCTCCTCGCCGGCGGCTACCCGGCGCTCCACCTCTCGAGCCTCGAGCCCGTGCGGGCGCTCCGCGGCGGGGTCCGCTCGGGGCGCGGCGCGGCGTGGTTCCGCAAGGGCCTCGTGGTGGTCCAGTTCGGGATCTCAGCGGTGCTGGTGATCGGGACGCTGGTGGTGCTGAGCCAGCTCCGCTACCTGTCGAGCCAGGACCTCGGCTTCGACAAGGAGCACCTGGTCGTGCTCCCGCTCGACGACGGCACGCTCCGCGAGGCCTACCCGGCCATCGAGGCGGCCCTCGACCAGAGCCCGGCGGTCGTGGCGACGGCCGGCATCAACCAGGTGCCTGGCGAGCTGGGGTGGACGTCCCAGATGTGGGGCGAGGGCATGGCCGACGACGATGTGTTCTACGTCAAGGGCCTGCCGGCCGACGCGGACGTCGCGGACGCGCTCGGGCTCCGCCTCGTGGCTGGCGAGGCGTTCCCGGCGCAGCCCCCCGAGCCGGACTCGACCAACCACCTGTTCCTGATCAACGAGGCGACCGCCCGGCAGTTTGGGTGGACGCCCGCCGAGGCGGTGGGGCGCTCGGTGGCCGTCGACACGCGCCAGGGCGTGGTCCGCGGCGTCGTGCAGGACTTCCACTACCGCTCGCTCCACGAGCCCATCGAGCCGCTCGCGGTGTGGTACGACCCCGGCGGCGTGTTCAACCTGGCCGTGCGCATCGCGCCGGGCGGCACGCGCGCGGCGCGGGACCGCATCGAGGCGGTCTGGGCCGAGTTCGCGCCGCACCGGCCGGTCTCGTACCGCTTCCTCGACGACGTGTACGCGCAGCTCTACCAGGGCGAGCAGACGTTCGGCCGCCTCGTGAGCGTGTTCGCCTTCCTGGCGGTGTTCGTGGCCTGCCTGGGGCTGTTCGGCCTCGCCTCGTTCACGGTGGCCCAGCGGACCCGCGAGATCGGCGTCCGCAAGGTGCTCGGGGCGACCGTGCCGGCGCTCGTCGGGCTGCTGACCAAGGAGGTGGTGGCGCTGGTGGCGGTCGCGTTCGCCGTCGCCGCGCCCGTCGCCTACCTCGGGGTGGGGCGGTGGCTGGACGGGTTCGCGTCCCGCATCGACCTCGGGCCGGGCGTGTTCGCGCTCGCCGGCCTCGGCGTGCTCGCGATCGCCTTGCTCACCGTCAGCGGCCAGGCTCTCCGTGCAGCGACGGCCGACCCGGTCCGCTCTCTCCGTTCCGACTAGACCGCCTCGGGGCCACACCCTTTCGCCATGCTCAAGAACTACCTCTTCGTGGGCCTCCGCGCCCTCCGTCGCCAGCCAGGCTACGCCGCCATCAACGTGCTCGGCCTGTCGGTCGGGCTGGCGTGCAGCTTCTTCATCCTCCTCTGGGTCTCGCACGAGGCGAGCGTCGACCGCTTCCACGAGAAGGGCGACCGGATCTACCGCGTCATGCGGGCGACGCCGGCCGACACCTGGATGACGTCTCCGTTCCCGCTCGCCGCGGCCATGGAGGACGAGCTCCCCGAGGTGGTGCGGACCGTCCCGGTGGGGTGGAGCAGCGGCCACATCGTGCGGGCCGAGGACGCCACCTTTCGCGAGAGCGCCCGGTTCGTCGGGCCGTCCTTCTTCGAGGTGTTCTCGTTCCCGCTCCTCGCGGGCGACGCCGCGACCGTCCTCGACGGCCCCGCCTCGGTCGCGCTCTCGGAGAGCGCCGCGGCGCGGCTCTTCGGCGCAGGCCTCTCGCCCGATGCCGTCGTCGGCGAGACCGTCGAGCTCGACGGCCGCAAGGACTTCCGTGTCTCCGGCGTCTTCGCCGACATCCCCGAGACGTCGTCGATCGGCGCCGACGTGCTGCTGCCGATCGAGGACTTCCGGGTTCGCAACGCATGGCTAGACCGCTGGACCGACAACGGGCTCGTCGTCTATGCCGAGCTGGCCGAGGGCGCCGACCCCGAGGCGGTCGACGCGCAGATCGCAGGGTGGATCAACGACCGCGCCGAGGCCGAACCGCAGACCCCGTTCCTCCACCGCTACGCCGACGCCTACCTCTACGGCGAGTTCGAGGGTACCGAGGTCGTCGGCGGGCGGATCGACAACATCCGGGTGTTCGTGGCGATCGCGCTGTTCCTGCTGCTCATCGCGGCGATCAACTTCATGAACCTGGCGACGGCGCGGTCGGGTCAGCGAGCGGGCGAGATCGGCGTCCGCAAGGCCATCGGCGCGGGGCGGAAGGCCATCGCCGGGCAGTTCCTGCTGGAGGCGATGCTCCTCTCGGCCGTGTCGTTCGTCGTGGCGCTCGTGCTCGTGGCGCTGCTGCTTCCGGCGTTCAGCACCCTCACGGGGATCGAGGTCACCCTCGGCACGATCCCTCCGCTCTTCTTCGGGGTCGGAGCGGGAATCGCGCTCCTCGTGGGGCTGGCCGCAGGCAGCTACCCGGCGCTGTACCTCGCCTCGTTTCGGCCGGTCGCCGTCCTGCGCGGAACGCTCCGGCAGGGGCGGGCGACGTCGCGGCTGCGACAGGGCCTCGTCGTGTTCCAGTTCGCGCTCTCGACGCTCCTCGTCGTCGGCACGGCGGCGGTCTACGTCCAGATGGAGTACATCCAGACGAAGGAGCTGGGGCTCGACCGCGAGAACATCATCTTCACGACCCTCGAAGGCAACGCCCGCGAGCAGCGCGAGGCGTTCCAGGCATCGCTCGAAGGCCGCCCAGGCATCGAGGCGGTCACGGCGTCCAACCAGAACCCGACCCAGGTCGGCAACTCGACGCAAGGGGTCGACTGGCCGGGCAAGGCCGCCGACGACAACACCAACGTCTACATGGTTCTGACCGACCACGGGTTCGTCGAGACGATGGGCATGACGATGGCCGCCGGCCGGACGTTCTCGCCGGCCTTCGCGTCGGACTCGTCGGGCGTGGTCCTCAACGAGCGGGCGGCCGCCCTCATGGAGCTCGACGACCCCATCGGGGCGGAGGTCAACGTGTGGGGCCTCGACGTGCGCGTGGTGGGCGTCGTGGAGGACTTCCACATGGGCTCGTTCTACTCGCCGATCGAGCCGACCGTGCTGCTCCTCCAGCCCGACGAGACGTGGATCCTCGTGACCCGGGTGATCCCCGGGCAAACCGAGGCGGCGCTCGCCAGCCTCGAGGCGGCGCACAAGGCGTTCAACCCCGACTACCCGTTCGACTACCAGTTCCTGGACGCCAGCTTCGAGCAGGCGTACCGCTCCGAGGCGGTGATGGGCACCCTCCTGCGCGTGTTCGCCGTCGTCGCGCTGTTCGTGGCCGGCCTCGGGCTGCTCGGGCTCGTCGCGTTCACGACCGAGCAGCGCCGCAAGGAGATCGGCGTCCGCAAGGTGCTCGGCGCGAGCGTCCCGAACCTCGTGGGCCTCCTGACGAGAGACTTCGTCGCGCTCGTGGCGGTCGCGTTCGTGCTCGCCGCGCCGGTGGCGTACGTCGGCGTGAGCCGCTGGCTGGACGGGTTCGCCTACCGCGTGGGGTTCGGCCCGGCGCCCTTCGTGCTGGCGGGGCTTCTGCTGCTGACCGTGGCGCTGGCAACCGTTGGCACCCAGGCCCTCCGCGCGGCGACGGCCGACCCCGTCCGCGCTCTCCGCTCCGATTGACCTCCCCGCCTCGAGACCGACCCCGAGGTGGCCTCCTCGCCCCGACGCCATGCTCTCCCGCATCCTCCGCTCGACGTTCCGCGCCGCCCGCCGGCGCCCGGGCTTCGCCGCGCTCAATGTGGCTGGCCTCGCGCTCGGCCTCGCGTGCTGCCTTCTGATCGCGCTCTACGTCCACGCCGAACTGACGGTCGACCGGTTCCACGAGCGGGCCGACCGGATCGTCCGCGTCAGCCAGGAGGTGACGGCGCCAGGCCGCGAGGCGCTGTGGGCCTGGACCGGCGGGGCGATGGGCGAGGACCTCGAGCCCGCCTTCCCGAGCGTCGAGGCGGTCGTCCGTGTAGTCCGGCAGGCCGGCCCGGTCCGTACTGAGGCGGCGGACCAGCGATTCCGGGAGGAGGACTTCGTGTTCGCCGACGAGGCGTTCTTCGACGTGTTCAGCCATCGGTTCGTGCGCGGCGAGGCCGCGTCGGCCCTCCGCGAGCCCAACGCGGTCGTGCTGACCGCCTCGGCGGCCGACCGCTACTTCGGCGACGCCGACCCGCTCGGCCAGTCGCTGACGTATGAGGACGGCCTCCTGCTCACGGTGACGGGCGTCGTCGCAGACCCGCCGTCGTCGCACCTCCCGTTCGACTTCGTCGCCCCGATGGCGGCGTTCAAGAGCCTTCAGGGGATGCCCGCTGAGGCCACGTTCGGGTCGTACTGGTGGCCCCAGGTGTGGACCTACCTCCTCCTGCCGAGCCCCGAGGCGGTGGCCCCGCTCCAGGCACAGGTCGCCGAGTTCGTCGCCGAGCGCCGGGACGGGACCGAGTACGTCCCCACGCTGGAGCCGCTCGTCAGTCTCCACTTCAGCTCGGCCACCTCGGCGCCGCGCCCGACCGGCAGCCTCCCGCTTGTGAAGGCGTTCGCGGCGATCGCCCTCGCGGTCTTGCTGCTCGCGTGCGTCAACGTGGTCAACCTGACGACGGCGCAGTCGGCCAGCCGGGCCCGCGAGGTCGGCGTGCGGAAGGCGGTCGGGGCGCAGCGCGGATCCCTGGCGGTCCAGTTCATCGGCGAGGCGCTCGTGACGTGCGCGGTCGCGGCGGTGCTGTCGCTCGCCCTGGTGGCGCTCGCGCTGCCGGCGTTCAACGACCTCACGGGCGGTGCGCTCTCGCTGAGCCTCCTCGGGGAGCCGGTGGCGTGGGGCGCGCTCGTGCTCCTCGTGGTTGTGACGGGCGTGCTGGCCGGGGCGTACCCGGCTTTCGTGCTGAGCCGGTTCCGCCCGGCGCGCGTGCTCCGCGGCGCATTCGTGGGAGGGTCGGGCGCGCGCCTCCGCAAGGGGCTCGTCGTCGCGCAGTTCTCGGTCACGATTGCGCTGGCGATCGCGGCGGCGCTCGCCTTCCAGCAGCTCCACTACGTGCGGACGGCACCGCTCGGGTTCGACGAGGAGCAGGTGGTCACGCTGCGCCTGCCCGGCGGCGACTGGGCGGCGCTCCGGACCGCGCTCGCCGCCCGCCCCGAGGTGGTCGACGTCACCGGCGCCTCGCGGCGGCCGGGCTTCGGGTCGACTGGGCAGCTTCCGTACGAGGCCGCCGGCGCCCGCGCCGAGCGCGGCGAGTCAGATCGGCTCGCATCCGAGTACGTCGACTACGGCTTTATCGAGATGATGGGGCTCGAGGTCGTCGCCGGAAGTGGGTTCTCGCCAGCCTTCGCCTCCGACGTGGGCGTCCGCCCCGACGAGACGCCGCTCTTCCACATCGACGACCGCGGGTTCGTCCTCAACCAGACGGCCGCGCGCCGCCTCGGGTGGAGCGACGACGAGGCGGTCTGGCAGCCGCTCCGGATCTACACCTTCGAGAACGGGACGTACTACACCGACCTGAAGGGGACCGTCGTGGGCGTCGTCGCCGACTACCACCGGGCGTCGTTCGAGAACGAGATCTCGCCGGTCGTTCTGTCGCTCACCGAGAGCCCGTTCGGGAACGCGCCGGTGTGGGGCTTGGTGAAGGTCCGCCCTGGCGAGGCCGCCTCGACGCTGGCGGCGCTCCGGTCGGTCTGGGACGAGGTCTACCCCGAGGCGCCGTTCGACGCCGCGTTCCTCGACGACGACCTCGACGCGCGCTATGAGGCGCAGGCGCGGGCGGGCGCGATCGTCGCGGCGTTCGCGGTCCTCGGCGGTGTGATCGCGTGCCTGGGCCTGCTCGGGCTGGCGGCGCACGCGGCCGAGCGGCGGCGGCGCGAGGTGGGCATCCGAAAGGCGCTCGGGGCGAGCGTGCAGAGCCTCGTTGGCCTGCTCACGCGGGACTTCGTGGCCCTCATCGCGGTCGCGGCCATCCTCGCCGTCCCGGCGGCGTGGTGGGCGGTGAGCCGTTGGCTGGAAGGTTTTACGTACCGCATCGAGATCGGCCCGCTCCCGTTCGTCGTCGTCGGGCTGCTCGTGCTGGCCATCGCCGCGCTGACGGTAGGCGGGCAGGCCTACCGCGCCGCGACCGCCGACCCCGTCCGCGCCCTCCGCTCCGACTGACCCCTCCACCTCGGGGTCGGTCGCAGCCCCGCACCTCTCCTCTCTCTCATGGCTCTGACTCCCCTCACACTCGCCCTTCGCCGGCTGCGGCGCCAGCCCGGTGATGCCGCCCTCAACATCGCCGGGCTGGCCGTCGGGCTGGCCGGGTGCCTGCTGATCGGCCTCTTCGCGTGGGCCGAGGGCGGCGTCGACCGGTTCCACACCGAGGCGGACCGCCTCGTGCGGGTCGTTCAGGTGACCGACGACGGCGGCACCGCGCGGACGGGCGGGGCACACGCCGCGCTCCTCGCCGCGAGCGCCGCCGGCGTGGAGGTCACCGCGCGCGTGGCGCCCGACGAGCGGACGATCACGGTCCCCGAGAGCGCCACAACGGAGCGGGCGGTCTTCGCCGAGCCGGACTTCGCCTACGCCGATGCGTCCTTCTTCGACGTGTTCTCGTTCCGCCTCGCCGCCGGCGACCCGGCGACGGCCCTCGCCGAGCCCAACGCCGTCGTCCTCACCGAGGCGGTGGCCCGCCGCTACTTCGGCGACGCCGACCCGATGGGCCGGACGGTGCTGATGTACGACGCGTACAACGAGCCGAACCAGGTCGCGCTCACCGTGACGGGCGTGCTGGCCGCGCCCTCGGGGCGCTCGCACCTGCCGCTGTCAGTCCTGGCCTCGACGGTCACCCTGGAGGGCCAGTACGGGCCGCTGACCCAGTTCGACTGGCCCGGCCTCTACACCTACGCCCGCCTCGGGGCCGAGGCCGACGCCGCCCGCATCGAGGCGGAGGCGACGCAGGCCCTGGCCGAGCGGGTCGAGGGGCCGGCGCCGGCACTGAGCCTTCAGCCGGTGACCGAGATCTACCTGCGCCCGCAGCCCGAGGGCGAGCCGGCGGCGATGGGCTCGCAGGCCCGCGTCTACGGCCTGGCGACGCTGGCGCTGCTCGTGCTCCTGCTGGCGTGCGTGAACGTCGCCAACCTGGCCGTGGCTCGCGCGACGGCGCAGATCCGGGCATCGGGGATCCGTCGGTCCGTGGGGGCGCTGCGCTCGCAGCTCGCCGCCGAGTCGCTGGCGAGCACCTTCGTGCTGATCGGCCTGGGGCTCGTCGTGGCGCTCGGCCTCGTCGGAGCGGCGCTGCCATCGGCGGAGGCGATGGTCGGGCAGGACCTCCTGGCGACCGCCCACCTCGGGGTCCGCCCGGTGCTGCTCGTGCTCGGGCTGATCGTGCTGGCCGGCGTCGTGGCCGGGGGCTACCCGGCGTGGCTCATCGCCCGGCAGCCGCCGACGCTGGCGCTGCGCGGCCAGCTCATCGGCGGGAGCGGGTCGGCACGACTGCGCACGGGCCTGCTCGTCGCCCAGTTCGGGTGCTCGATGGCGCTGCTCGCCGGCGCGCTCGTGGTGCAGGACCAGCTCCGCCACGTCGAGAGCCTCCGCCTCGGGTTCGAGCGCGACCAGGTCGTCGCGGTGGAGGCCAAGGGCGCCCGCCGCGCCTTCGAGCCGGTCCGCGAGGCCTTCGCGGCCGTCCCGGGCGTCGAGGCGGTGACGGCGTCCAACGGGCTGCCGGGCGTCCAGGAGGTCCGGATGCCCGAGGTCGCCCGCCTCGAGGGCGAGGAGACGGGCGGCGTCCCGATGCACACCCAGGGCGTCGGGCCAGAGTTCTTCGAGACGATGGGCGTCCGCCTCGTGGCCGGGCGCCTGTTCGACGCGCAGGACCTGGGCGACTCGGTGCCCTTCCAGCGGCCCGACCTGCCCGTGGTCCTCAACGAGACGGCCGCGGCCGCGCTGGGCTGGAGCCCCGAGGCGGCGCTGGGGCGGTCGTTCACGGTCGTCGAGCCGGGCAACGAGGCCAACAGCCCGGGCCTCCGGGGGACGGTCTCGGGCGTCGTCGCCGACATCCACCATGGCTCGGCGCGGACGCGGATCCCGGCGTCGACGTTCTACTCCGCGCGCTCGGCCGACGTGCCGGGCCTCTACGTGGTCTCGCACGTGCTGGTGAAGCTGGCGCCGGGCGCGTCGGCGGAGACGCTCGACGCGCTCCAGAGCGCCTGGCACCGCGTCCTGCCCGAGCACCCCTTCGAGGCGGCGTTCCTCGACGACCAGGTGCAGGCGCAGTACGAGACCGACCTCCGCCTCGGGCAGGCGATGGGTCTGTTTGCGGGCCTCGCCGTGTTCGTGGCCGGCCTGGGCCTGTTTGGGCTCGCCTCGTTCCTGCTGACCCGCCGCACGAAGGAGGTCGGCGTGCGGAAGTCGCTGGGCGCCACCTCGGGGCAGATCGCGGTGCTGCTGTCGGGCGACACCCTCCGCCTCGTGGCCGTCGCGTTCGTGGTCGCCGCGCCCCTCGCCTACCTCGCTGCGCAGCGCTGGCTGGAGGGGTTCGTGTACCGCGTCGACCTCGGGCCGGGGCTGTTCCTGATCGCCGGGGCTGCCGTCGGCCTGGTTGCACTCGCTGCCGTGACCGTCCAGACAATCGCCGCGGCGACCGCCGACCCCGTCCACGCTCTCCGCTCCGAATAGCTCTTCCCGCTGGCGGACGCGCGCCGGCCCGCAGCCATGCTCCTCCACTACCTCACCGTCGCTGTCCGCTCGCTTCGGCGGGACGGGGTCTACGCCGCCCTCAACGTGGTCGGCCTTGCCGTCGCCTTGGCGGCGTGCATTGTCATCGGCCTGTTTGTGCGTCACGAACGGAGCTACGACCGGTTCTTCCCCAACGCCGACCGCGCCTACCGCGTGATCCAGGCCTCGGCGGACGACGCCATCGTCACGTCGCCGCCCGGCCTCGCGCAGGCGATGGAGGCGGTAGCCCCCGAGGTGGAACACGCGGCCGTCGTCGGCACCTACCCCGGCGAGACGCTGTTTCAGCGCGGGACGGAGCCGGTGTTCGTGGACGACGCATTCTGGGCCAGCGGCACGTTCTTCGACGTCTTCCCGTACCGCCTCGTCCATGGCGATCGGCAGTCGGCGCTGGACCGGCCGGGTAGCGTCGTCGTGACCGAGTCGCTGGCGCGTCGGCTCTTCGGCGAGGAGGACCCGATGGGTCGGACGCTCGTGCAGGATGCGTCGGCCGAGCTGACGGTGACCGGGGTGATGGAGGACCCGCCGACGAACGCGCACATCCGCCCGCGGGCGCTGGTCTCGATGTCGCAGGACCGACGCGAGTGGTACGCGACGTCGGCCATCGACTGGGATTTCAACGACGGCTCGCTCTACCTCTCGCTCGTCCCCGGGAGCGACCCGGCCGGCGTGAACCGCGCGCTGGCGCGTCTCGTGGCCACGGCTGAGCGCGGCGACGCCACGTCCACGTTCGCGCTCCAGCCCGTCCCGGAGATCCACCTTCACTCGACGTCGTCGAACGAGCTGAAGCCGCAGAGCGACGTCCGCTACCTCGTCCTGTTCTCGATCATCGGCGCGCTCATCCTGCTCATCGCGGGCGTGAACTACGTCAACCTCGCCACGGCGCGGACGGCGCGGCGCGCACGCGAGGTCGGCGTGCGCCGGGCGCTCGGCGCGGGGCAGGGCCAGATCCGCCGCCAGTTCATCGGCGAGGCGGTCGTCCTCTGCGGTCTGGCGCTGCCGCTGGCCGTCGGGCTGGCGGCGCTCGCGCTGCCCGGCGTCAACCGGATCGCGGGTCTGGAGCTGACGCTGGCCGGGCTGGTGGACGGGCCGGGCGTCGTGGCGCTGCTCGGGCTGGTGCTCGTCGTCGGCGTCGGGGCGGGGCTCTACCCGGCCGTCGTGCTGGCCCGGCTCCGCCCGGTGCGGGCGATCCGCGGCGATGGCGGCGCGCGTCGGAGCCGCCTCCGCGCCGGCCTCACGACAGCGCAGCTGGCGGCTGCGATCCTGCTCGTCGTGGGCACGCTCGTCGTCCAGGGCCAGCTGGACTACGTCCGCTCGTTCCGCCTCGGCTTCGAGGAGGCTCACGTCGTGACGTTCGCGATGCCGGAGGAGGTGCGCGACCAGTACGCCGCGTTCAAACAGGAGGCACTCCGGAGCCCGGCCGTCGCGGCGGTGTCGTCCGGGCCGCCGATGGGGAAGGGGCGGAAGACGATGGTCTTCCCGGCGAATCCGGAGGAGGGGCAGACCGCTCCTGTCACGGGCATGAGGGTAGACGAAGGCTACATCGAGACGATGGGGCTGACGATCGTCGCGGGACGCACGTTCTCGTCAGCGTTCCCGACCGACAGTGCACAGGCGGTGGTGATCACCGAGTCGGCCGCTCGCGCGTTCGGCATCGCCGGGGATCCGCTGGGGGAGGAGGTCGAGGACCGGACCGTCGTCGGCGTCGTCCAGGACGTCCACAATGCGTCACTCCACGACGCCGTCGAGCCCATTGTTCTGGTGCCCCAGTTCGGACACAACTGGACGGCCATCGTACGGCTCCGGCCCGGCGGCGCCGATGCGGGCCTGGCCGACCTCGAGCGGACGTGGAAGGCGTTCGCACCCGAGCGCCCGTTCGTGCCCACGTTCCTGGAAGACGACCTCGAGGCGCAGTACCGGTCCGAGGAACGGTTGGCGCGCGTGTTCGGGCTGTTCTCCGGGCTGGCGCTCTCTATCGCCGCGCTCGGCCTGTTTGGCCTCGTCGCCCACGCCGTTCAGCAGCGGGCCAAGGAGATCAGCGTGCGGAAGGTGCTCGGTGCAACGACTGCGGCGCTCGTGCGGCTCGTCTCGGGCGAGTTCGTCGGGCTGGCCGCCGCTGCGCTTGCTGTGGCGGTGCCCCTGAGCCTGATCCTGTCGCGCCGCTGGCTGAGCACGTTCGCCTTCCACATGGACGTAGGCGCGGGCATCTTCGTGCTGGCCGCCGCGACGGTCCTGGCCGTCGTCCTCCTGACGGCCGGCGTCCAGGCCTACCGCGCGGCGCACGCCGACCCCGTCCGCGCCCTCCGCTCGGAGTAACCTCCCCGCCTCGGGGGCTGGTCCCCGAGGCTGCTTCACCCTCTGCACCCCGACCTGTGTCCGACCCGCTCCTCTCGCTCCGCGACATCGTCTACGCGTACCGCTCGCGCCGCCGCACCGAGGCGGTCCTCCACGGCGTCGACCTCGACGTCGAGGCGGGCGCCTTCGTGACCCTCGTCGGGCCGTCGGGCTCGGGCAAGACGACGCTCCTGAACGTGGTCGGCCTGCTCGACCGGCCCACCTCGGGGACGCACCGCTTCGCCGGGCACGACGTGGGCGCGATGAAGGACCGGGAGCGCGCCGCGCTCGCCCGCGAGGCCGTCGCGTTCGTGTTCCAGGCCTACCACCTCCTCGACGACCTGACGGTGGCCGAGAACGTGGCCGAGCCGCTCCGCTACCAGAAGGTGCCTGCCTCGGAGCGCGAGGCGCGCGTGGACCAGGTGCTGAGCCGGTTCGGGCTCGAGGCCAAGGCCGACCGGTTTCCGGCCGAGCTGTCGGGCGGGCAGCAGCAGCTCGTGGGCGTCGCCCGGGCGCTCGCCGGCCGCCCCCGGCTGCTCCTGGCCGACGAGCCGACAGGCAACCTCCACTCGTCGCAGGGCGAGACCGTCATGGAGGCGCTCCGCGAGCTCAACGAGGCCGACGGCGTGACGGTGATCCACGTCACCCACTCGGAGCGCTGGGCCGACTACGGCGGCCGGACGGTCGAGATGCTCGACGGACGGATCGTCGCCGACACGCGGCCGGACGGATCCGCCTCGGTGGACGGATCCGCCTCGGTGAGGTAGCCGCCTTGAGGCGGAGCCCGCGCGGTGGGCGGCGCCGCGCGGCCGGTGTGCGCAGGCGCACAGCCTCATCCGCGATTTGCGGCCCCGAGGCGGGTTCGGGGGGCGGGCACGGGAGTTGACCGCCTCGGGGCGAGCTGCTCTCCTCCGATGATGGCCCCCCGACTCTCCCTCGCCGCCCTCGCGGCCGCCGCCCTGCTCGCCGCCTCGGCGTCGGCCCAGACGGTCGTCCCCCTCGACGACGCCCTCGACCTCGCGCGGACGCGCTCGATCGACGTCCTCCGCGCCTCGGCGACGGTCGCGAGTGCCCGCGCCTCCGCCGAGGCGGTCGACGACCGGCGCTGGCCGTCGCTCTCGCTCACCTCGGGCGCGGGCCAGCGCTACGGGCTCGCGTTTGACCAGACCGTCGGCGGCCTCACGCAGTCGACCACCGAAGAGGTGGACGTGGGGCTACGGGCGAGCTACGTCGTCTTCGACGGGTTCGAGCGGCGCGCGCAGGCGCGCTCGACCGACGCCACGCTGCGGGCGGCCGAGCTGGACCGCGCGCAGGCCGAGCAGCGGGCCGTGGCCGCGGTCCTCCAGGGCTACCTCGCCGTCGCCCAGGCCGAGGCGGCGCGCGTCGTCGCGGCGTCGGCCACCGAGGCGGCCGAAGAGCTGATGGCCGAGGTCGAGACGCTCGTCGCCCACGGCGCGCGTCCGGCCGTCGAGGTGTCGCAGCAGCGCGAGCGCGTCGCGGCGGCTCAGGCCCGCGTGCTCATGGCCGAGCGCGACGCGGCCCTCGCCGAGGCGGGCCTCGTCCGGCTGCTCGGCCTCGAGCCGGCCCAGGTCTACGCCTTTCCGTCCCCGACCGCCTTGGGGGCGCCCGTGGCCGAGGTCGGCGTGCTGATCGAGCGGGCCCTCGCGGCGCGCCCCGACCTCCGCGCGGCGTCCGTCGCCGTCGAGGCGGCCGAGGCGGACGGCCGGGCGGCCCGCGCCGGGCGCCTGCCGCAGGTGGCGCTCTCGGCCCGGGTTGGCACGAGCTACTCGAGTGCGAGCCCCGGCTTCGTCGGCCAGTTCGGCGACAACCGGGGCGGCGGCGTCGGGGTGTCGGTCTCGCTGCCGATCTTCGACCGGGGCACCACGCGCGAGCGCACGCGCCTCGCCGAGGCCCGCGCCCAGGCCCTCCGCGCCGAGGCGGACGACGCCCGCCGCGCGGTCGCCCTCGACGTCCGCGAGGCGCACGTGCGCCTGACGTCGCTCGAGGACCAGGCCGCCGTCGCCGACGTCCGCGTCGAGGCGGCCGACGCCGCGCTGGCCGCCGAGCGGGCGCGCTACGCGGCGGGCGCCGTCACGCTGCAGGCCGTCTCGCTCGCCGAGTCGCGCGCCGTCGAGGCCCGCGCCGAGCGCGAGCGGCTGCGCGTGAGCGCGCGGTTCCAGCGGCTCCTGCTCGACGTGGCTGTCGGCGACGCGTAGGACCGCCTCGGGGCGGGGCGACAGACCGCCTCGGGGCGGGACCACGGACCGCGGCCGACAGACCGCCGCCTGAGCGACCGGCCCAGACGCCGCCGCCTCGGGGACCGACTGCCTCGGGGACCGACCGCCTCGGGGGATGAGCGTCTCCTCCCCCCAGCGGGGAGAGGCTGGGAGGGGGGCGACGAATCGAACGCCTCGGTGCGGGACGACCGCCGTCCCCGAGACGGCCCAGTGATCGCCGTGCCCACCCCCGAGGCGGCAGGCCGTGGCACCGTGTTTGGACGTCCGGGGAGGACGGACTCCCCAGCGGCCGGCGCCCCTTCACCGGCCGCTGCGGGAACGTGGACGCGACGCACGTTCCTCTTGAAGTGTCTCACCTGCAGACCCGACCTTCCTCCGCCCGGCATCCCGCGCGCCCCTGGGGCGTAGGCGGCCGGCGGCCGGACGCTCGGTCCGGTCTGCACGACTCCCACACGCTGTCCGCCCCGATGAGCCTCGCCCACCGCTCGGTCTACCCGAGTCAGCCTGCCCCCCTCCGCCCGCAGAACATCGACCTGCTCGGCGCCGCCTCGGGGGAGCCCATCGACGGCGACCTCGTCGCCCTGATCGTGCCCGACTCGAACCGCACGTCTGGCGGTCCGGCGGCGGCGCAGGCGTACCGGCTGCTCCAGGGGGCCGACCTCGACACGGCCATCGTCATCGCGCCCAGCCACCACGGCGACTTTGGGCGTCTCGCCATCTGCCAGATCGACGCCTACCACACGCCGCTCGGGGAGGTCCCGGTCAACGACCACCTCCGCAACGAGCTGTGCGACGAGGACGACGACATCTTCCTCGACGACACCGGCCACTACCACACCGAGGGCGTCGACGTCCAGCTCCCGTTTCTCCAGGTCGCCCTCGACGGCGACTTCGACACGGTCCCGATCGTGATGGGGGAGGAGACCCCGGCGATCTGCCGCGAGCTGGGCCACGCCGTCGGCGAGGTGATGTACGGCAAGCAGGCCATCGTCGTCGGCTCGTGCGACCTCCTCGGCGGCGACGCCGACGCGCTCGACACGCTGCGCCAGGCCATCGAGGCGTTCAACGAGAGTGAGCTCCTGTACCTCCTCGGCTCCGAGGCGGTGACGGTCGAGGGCATGGGCGCTCTGATCACGACGGTCATCGCGGCGGCTCACCGGGGCGCAAACCGCGCCCGTGTCCTCGCCCTCGTGCCGCCTGCCGGGGGCGACCCTGGCGTCATCGCCTGCGCCCTCTGGCGTACGTAACCACCCGCATGGAGGTCTTCGCATCCGCGTTCAAAACCACTCGCCCGGGCGTCGCCATCGTCGGCGCCGGCGCAATGGGGCGTGCCCTGGGGCTCCGCCTCGCCGAGGCGGGCTACCCGGTGCGCGGCGTCGTCTCGCGGAGCCGCACGAGCGCCGAGGCGCTGGCCCGCGCCGTCGGCGCGCCCGTCGCGACCGACCGCCTCGGGGAGGTCCCGGCCGACCCCCCGCTGGTCGCGCTCTGCGTGCCCGACGACCAGCTCGCCGACCTCGCCGAGACGCTGACCGGCGCGCAGCGCGCGTGGCGCGGCGCGGTGGTGCTCCACACGTCGGGCGCGCTGCCCGCCTCGGTGCTCGACCCGCTCGCGGCGGAGGGCGCGCGCGTCCTGTCGTTCCACCCGCTCCAGACCGTCACGCGCGACGCCGACGCCCAGACGCTCGCCGGCGCGACGGTCGGGATCGAGGGGCCGGAGCCGGGCCGCGCCGCCGGCATCGAGCTGGCCGTGGGGCTGGGGATGCGCTACCTCGTCGTCTCGACCGATGCCAAGCCGCGCTACCACCTCGCCGCAGCGATGGCGTCGAACCTGCTCGTGACGCTGATGGCGATCGTGCAGGAGGTGTTGGCGTCGATCGACATCGACCGCGCCGAGGCGATGTCGATCCTCGAGCCGCTGCTGCGCGGCACCATCGACAACCTGCTGGCGACCTCCCCCGAGGAGGCGCTCACCGGCCCGGTCGCCCGCGGCGACCTCGCGACGCTCAAGAGCCACGGACTCGCGCTCCGCAAGGACCTCCCGCACCTCGTGCCGGCCTACGCCGCGCTGTCGGTCGAGACCGTCCGCCTGGCGGTTCGGTCGGGGTCGCTGTCGCCCGAGCGCGCCGAGGACGTCCTGACGCTCATGCAGCGCATGGTGACGATGCCGCTGCCCTGCACCGAGGCGGCGGCCGAGCGCCCGGCGGCGCCGTCGCGGGCCGTCTGGAGCCCCTCGTCCTAGGGCGTGTGGACATTCGCGAGGTCAGGCTCGCACGAGGTCATGATTTCGGCCTCGCAAGAAGCGCGAGGAGGTCGGGGCCGTAGCCCCGGACGACGAGTGCGACGCGGCGAGGGCGGAATCTGGGCCGTGCGCGCCGATCTGGGTGATTGTCCACACGCCCTAGTGCTTCATCGCAGAGAGTATGACGGGTATAGCCGCTTCAGCTTCACCCGCGCATCCGCCGTCGTGAACTGCCAGTCCACGCCCTTCTGCGACGCCGTCCGCTCCCTCGACCACCGCTCCGTCACGCCCCTCAGCGCGTCTTCGTCCTCGATGCGGCCCGAGAGCACCTGACGGCCGACCACGCTCAACTCGATCTCGGCGACGTTGAGCCACGAGCCGTGCTTCGGCGTGTGGACCATCTCCAACCGCGAGAGGATCGCCCGCGCCCGCTCCGGCGGCAGGATCTCGTAGAGCGCCGACGGCTTGTGCGCGGCGAGGTTGTCCTGGACCAGCGTGATCCGCTCGGCGCCGGGGTACATCGCCTCGGCCACGTAGCGCACCGTCCGCGCCCAGGCGAGACGGTCCTGGCTCCGCTCGACGAGCACCTCGCGGCGGCACCCGAGCGGCTCGCACACCATGTACAAGACGCCGACTCCGCAGCGCTCGTACTCGTAGTCCTCGTGACGGACGCCTCGGCTGTCGGTGAACCCCGCCCGCGTCTCTCGGACGAGTTGCTTCCGCTTCTCCCCGCCCGCCTCGGCGGGGCGGGAGGCAGACGACGGGGCGCGCCGGGTCGTACGGGCGGGCGTAGACGTCGAGCACGGCCTCCATCGCACAGACGAACTCCGGGCTCGCCTCGGGGATCACCCACTCACGGACGCGCCAGGGCTTGATCTCGTTTTTTTGAGCATGCGCCGCACGGTGTCGGTGCTGATCGACTCCACGTGGTCGAGCGCCACCATCCGGTCGGCGAGGAGTTGGAGCGTCCACGCGGAGCGGTCGCCGGGCGGCTCCGAGCACCGGAGCGCGACGAGGTGGGCCTCGGTCTGGCCGTCGAACTTCCGCGCGGGCTGCTTCGGCCCGC
>JBCCQJ010000005.1:0-46656 GCA_039024395.1 Bacteroidota bacterium
CCCAACTCGCCCAACTCGCCCAACTCGCCCAACTCGCCCAACTCGCCCAACTCGCCCAACTCGCCCAACTCGCCCAACTCGCCCAACTCGCCCAACTCGCCCAACTCGCCCAACTCGCTCACCCGAGACGGGCGAACAGGAGCGCCGCGATGCCCGTCACCATCGCCCCTTTGAGCCAGGCGCGGGCACGGCTCGCAGCTCGGCGAGCGGCGCCGGGGCTGCCGAGGGAGCCGGTCATCAGGAGCCACGAGGCCATCAGCAGGCACGCCGCCGTGGCGAGCCCGTAGGCCAGGAACGACCGTCCCAGCCCCCACAGGACCGGCACCGGCAGCAGCGCCAGCGTCACCCAGACGAGGCCCGCCGCGAGGGCCGACGCTCGCCGCTCGCCCCAGACCACAGGCAGGGTTCGCGCTCCCTCTGCGGCGTCGCCCTCGACGTCCTCGACGTCCTTGGCGATCTCGCGGGCGAGCGTCAGCAGGAACGTCAGGCCGACGGCAGCCCACACGGCCGGCGGCACGGCGCCGAGCGCCAAGGCACCGTACAGCGGCGCCGCCGCGATCACCAGGGCGACGATCGCATTCCCGGGGCCGGCGGTGCCTTTGAGATATGCGTTGTAAAACCACAGCAGCCCCACCGAGGTGGCCGCGATCCCAGCGAGCGGCAGCGACACGAGAAGCCCGCACGCCACGCCGAGCCCCGAGAGCACCGCCCAGGTCGTCTTCGCCACCCCCGCGGTCACGCGCCCCGAGGCGACGGGGCGGTCGGGGCGGTTGATGCGGTCGATTTCGGCGTCGTAGACGTCGTTGAGCGCGTTCGCGGCGCTTCCGACGCAGGCCCCCGATGCCATCGCCAACAGGAGCGGCCCCAGCGACGACGCGTCGAAGGCGGTCGCCCCGACCGCCAGGATGCCCCCGACGGCAACGATGAAGAGGGACAGGACAACGTTGACCGGCCGCAGCAGCCGCAGCAGGGCAGGCACGCGCCTAGTCCTCCTCCTCCAGCGTCATCAGATAGTCCTCGACGCTGCCCACGCTCACGCGCGTCTCGCCCTTGACCTTGCGCGCCTTGATGCTGCCCTGGCGGATCAGCTTCTGCACCTGATTGCGGTCGATGAGCTTGAGCAGGCGGCGCGCCTCGGTGCGGCTCACGGTGTCCTCGCGGTACTCCCCGGCGAAGCCCTCCAGGAAGTCGATCGTGGACTGGTTGAGCTGGATCAGGCGAAGCTCTTCGTTCTGCTCCGAGACGCCCCAGTCGAGGGCCGCGTCGATCAGGCCGCGGTCGGTCCAGCGGACGAGGGTCTGGCGGGAGATGCGGAGAGCTTCCGAAAGCTCGTCGAGGCGAAGCGTCTGAGCGTCAGGGGTCGAGGTCATGTGCGCGCGAGCCAGCGTGTTTGATGTTTCCGGCCCTACGTACGCGACACCCTCCGATTTGCTCCCCCAACGCCTGTGGTTGCAGACAGATACGGGATTTCCTGATCGACCTTCACCGAAATGCGCGGTCCGTCAGGTCGTCGACGTCGTCCGCGGTCACGACGCGCCACTGCGGCGCTCCGAGCGCGCCGCTCGACGTCCGCCGGAAGGTGGCCCGCAGGAGCAGCGTCTTGCCCGCCTCGGGGGCGCCCTCGGTGAACGACGCGGGCGTGAACCGGAACACGTAGGTCGCCTCGACCGGATCGAAGCCGAACTCGCGCCCGATCAGGTCGGCCACGTAGGGCGCCTCCTCGGTGACGACCCCGGCGTTCGAGGCCTGGTCGTCGATGACGACGGCGCGGGGGCGCCGTTCATCCGGGCTCGGGTACACCCGGACACGGGCCGTCCGTTCCGAGGCGTAGGTGCGCCACGTGACGTCGCGGTCGTGGTCTTGGGCACCGGCCTCGGAGGCCACGGGAACGAGCAGGAGACAAACCAGGAGGCGCAGCATGATCGGGAAGCGTCGGGAGCGTGCTGCACTAGACACCGACCACCTCGGGGTCTAACCACCGGGGCCTCACCCCAGCTCGTCGCCGCGCGTGACGTGGACGGCCCGCCAGCCGTACCAGGCGGCCACGCTGCGCCACGGCGCGTACGGCTCGCCCATCGCCGCGAGGTCGCGCGGCCCCGGCCGCTCGTCCAGCCCCGCGATGATGCGGTAGCCCTCCTGCACCCCGAGGTCGGTCGTGGGCCACACGTCGGGCCGGCCGAGGTTGAACAGGAGCACCATCTGGGCCGTCCACGGCCCGACCCCGCGCACGGCGGTCAGCGCCTCGATCACATCGGCGTCGGTCATCTCGAGGAGCTGATCTCGGCTCGGGAGGGTCCTGTCGAGGTGGCGCCCGGCGAGGTCTTTCACCGCTGCCGTCTTGGCCCGCGACAGCCCGCAGGCGCGGAGGTCCTCGTCGGCCGCCTCGGCGATGCGGCCGGCCTCGGGGTCGCCGTCGCGCCCGAAGGCGTCGAGGACGCGCCGGTGGATGGTGGCCGCGGCCTTGGTCGAGAGCTGCTGGTAGACGATCGACCGGAGGAGCGCCGCGAACGTCTCGGCCGGCCGGATCGCCAGCGCCGGCGGCCCGACGCGGGCGACCCAGCCCCCGAGGCGGGGGTCGGCCTTGGCGAGGGCCTCCGAGGCGGCGATGGCGTCGTAGGGCGGGCGCATGGTTCGGGGTTGGGGGAAGGTGCCGCCGCCTCGGGGCCGGTGCCACCCCGAGGTGGGGACGGCCGCGGGATGGCTGAGAGGGCTGTCGGCTGTCGGCTGTCGGCTGTCGGCTGTCGGCTGTCGGCGAGAAAGCTGCCCTACCCTCGAGGCGGTGCGCGACTCGGATGCCCGGAACGTTTCCCCGGCCGCCTCTCCCCACTCTCCTCACTCGTCGCCGTAGATCTGGGTCACGACGCGGCCGCTGCGGGTGACGTAGCCGCGGTACATGCCCTCGGTGTTGAACGGCATGGCCACGTTGCCCTGGGCGTCGAGCGCGATCACGCCGCCGGTCCCGCCCGCCTCGGTGAGCGTCGTGTCGATGACGTGGCCGGCCGCCGCCGCGACGTCCTCGTCGAGGTAGGCCATCCGCGCGGCGATGTCGCGGGCGACCCCGAGGCGGATGAAGAACTCGCCGTGGCCCGTTGCGCTGACGCCGCACGTGGCGTCGTCGGCGTACGTGCCGGCGCCGATGATGGGCGCGTCGCCCACGCGGCCCCACCGCTTGTTGGTCATGCCGCCGGTCGAGGTGCCGGCGGCCAGCGAGCCCTCGGCCGAGAGGGCGACCGCGCCCACGGTGCCGGTCATCTGCCACGCCTCGGGGGCGAGGGCGCCGGTCCGGGTCCGGTCGCGCTCCTGCACCCGGCGGAGCGACTGGTACCGCCTCGGGGTGTGGAAGTACGCATTGGGCACGATCTCGAGGCCCTGCTCGAGGGCGAACTCCTCGGCCCCGTCCTCCGACAGAAGCACGTGCGGCGAGGCCTCCATCACCCGCCGCGCGAGCAGGATCGGGTGGCGGACGTTCATCGTCCCGGCCGAGGCGCCGGCGAGGCCTGTCGCGCCGTCCATGATCGAGGCGTCGTGGCGGACCGTCCCGTCGGCGGCGAAGACACCGCCGCGCCCCGCGTTGAAGTGCGTGTCCTCCTCGAGGACCCGGATGGCCGCCGTGACCGCGTCGAGGGCCGGGCGCCCGGCGACGACCTCGGCGTGCCCTGCGCGGAGGGCCGCCTCGAGAGCCGCCCGGATCTCCGCCTCGGTGTCGGCCCCGAGGGCCGAGCGCGTGATGGTGCCGGCGCCGCCGTGGACGACGAGCACGACCGGGTCGCCGTCCAGATCGGGGAGGACCGGGACGTCCTGGGCCGCGGCAGGAAGGGCGACGACGAGGGCGACGAGAGCGAGGGAGCGCAGCATGGGCCGGATGGAGGGGACTGGAACGTACGGCACCGCGGCAAGACGAACGGCGATGCAGACCCGAACGGGCTCATCTTCCGGAACGCCTTTGGTGCGCGGCGCCCCCTGGAGCAGACACCAGGCCGGTGCGAAGCACTTCGTCCAGGCGCGCCGTCAGCAGTTGTGCCTCAAGGGCCCCGAGGCGGCTCGCCCGGAACCGCGACCTGAGCCACGAGCGTCCCCCCGGCGAACGTCGTCGCGGACCGCCTCGGAGTTGGCGGGTCCGTCGTGTCTGCCCTCGGTTCCTCCTCTCCATGCTGCGCCTCACACTCGGTCTCGCCCTCGGGCTGCTCGCTCTTCCCGCCTCTGCTCAGCACGGGGGCCAGGCCGCCGCGGGGCACACGTCCCCTGCCGACGGCCTCCCCGCGGGCGTCTCCGCCTCGGAGGCCAACGGGCTCCGTGCCGGCGCCGGGATGGGCCTCGCGCGGGCGGCCGAGCTCAACGGCTACCCTGGCCCGCTCCACGTCCTCGAGCTGGCCGACGCCCTCGGCCTCACCGACAACCAGCGCGCTGAGTCCGAGCGCCTCCGCGCCGAGATGCTCGCCGAGGCGGTCCCGCTCGGCGAGCAGATCCTGGCCGCCGAGACCCACCTCGACGCCCTGTTCGCGGGCGGCGGCGCAAGCCCCGAGGCGGTCGACCGCGTCACGACCCACCTCGGAGTTCTGCGCGGGCGCCTGCGCGCGGCGCACCTGCGAGCGCACGTGGCGATGCGCGCCGCGCTCACAGATGAACAGGTGATGGAGTATGACCGGCTCCGGGGGAATGCCCCATAAACTGCGGACCCACGGCCAGCCAGCCGCCGTTGATCCCTTTCCCAATCCTACCTCGATGTCGCCCCGCTTCGCTGCCCTCTGCCTCCTCGCCCTGGCTCCGCTCGCCGCATGCACGTGGGAGAGCCGTCCCGATGGCTCTGATCCTCTCCACTCGGCGCAGGGCGGCGGCTTCGACGACGGCAACGAGGCGGTCGACACGCCGCTCGACGCGGACGTCCCGCCACCCGCGGGCGACGGCGCCGAGACGCCCTCTCCGACGACGGACGACGGGTCCGAGACGACCGAAGCCCTCACGCCGGGCGGCGCCCCGTAGCCCCACCGACTCATGATCCGCCTCGCCCCGCTCGCGCTCGCGCTCGCTCTCTCCGCCTGCCAGGTCGAGTCCGCTCCGGCTGACGTCGCCTCGGCAGACATCCCGGCTCCCGCCCCCGAGGCGGAGGTGATCCCGGCGGCCGTCGACCTCCCAGCCGACGCCCCCGTGGCGACCGTCTACAAGAGCCCGACGTGCGGCTGCTGCACCCTCTGGGCCGAATACATGGCCCGCGAGGGGTTCCGTGTCGAGACCGAAGACGTGCCGGACGTGCGCGTCGTCTCGGCCGAGCTGGGAATGCCGGCCGACCTCGGCTCGTGCCACGTCGCGACGGTCGCGACCGCCGACGGCGAGGCCGAGTACATCGTCGAGGGGCACGTGCCCGCGGACGCCGTCCGGCGCCTGCTCACCGAGCAGCCCGACGCGCGCGGCCTGACCGTGCCGGGGATGCCCATCGGCTCGCCGGGCATGGAGCAGGGCGACCGGCGCCAGGCCTACAACGTCCTCCTGGTCGACAACGCAGGCGAGGCCGCGATCTACGAGCGCATCCCCGGCAACGAAGGCTAGCCACTGCTGCCTCTGCAACACCGCGTTCGTGGCGAGGGGTGGGCTGCGCCTCGCCTCTTCGCCCGCTCGCGCCGCACCGCCTCGGGGATGCACAGGTCGAGGCGACCGTCGGGGCGGGACGCGGGAGGTGGCGTGCCGGTGATGGGCAGACCCGGAGGCCGACCCTCGTAGCGTGGACCAGCCCCGAGGCGGTGCGGTCGGCCGTCGCTGTGCTGTAAGTCCCCGAGAAGCGGTTTGGCGAACCGGGGATCGCGGCCTGCGGCCGGCTGCGGCGGCCCCCCGCCGTGTCGCGCTCCATCGCGCCCGCCCCATTCGGGCGGGGCCCGCTCAGGCGTCGCCTGCTTCGCGCTCCGTGCGGCGGTCCGCCTCGCTCGGCATCGCGTCCCGTCACCAAACCGCTTCAGAGGCGGGAACCTTGGACCCGAGTCCAGGGCGTAGGCATCCGAGACCACCGCCTCCGCCCATGCTGATGCCTCTCCTCTGGTCCCTCCTCGGGGTCGCTTTCGCTGCCGTCTACCTCGCCATCGGATTCCGCCTCAGGGCGCGCGAGCGCGCGTGGTGGTCCGGCGGCCTGATCGTCGCCGCGGGGCTCTATCTCGGGTTTGCCCTCGCGCAAGGCGAGCCGGGGTCGGCGCTTCTGTTCGAGGTCGGCGGGCTCGTCGTCTACGGCGCGTTCGCGGTCCGCGGGCTGCGCGGCGACCTCCGGTGGACGGCCGCCGGCTGGCTGCTGCACGGCCTCTGGGACGGATTTCTGCACCAGCCCGGAGACCTCGCGCCGGTGTGGTACGCCTGGTTCTGCCTGAGCGTCGACCTCGTGGTGGGGGTCGCGCTCTGGCACCGAGCGACGACACAGATGCGGCCGGCCCCCCGAGGAGGACCGGCCGCAAAGATCGCGCGGTGAGGCCGCTAGCGGACGACCGTCACGCGGGCCGTCTGCACCTCCGCCCCGACCGTCACGCGCACGACGTAGACGCCGGACGGCAGTGCCGAGGCGTCGAGCGGCAGCGCGTGGCGGCCGGTGTCGAACGCGCCCTCGGCGAGCACGGCCACCCGGCGGCCGAGCGCGTCGTACACCACCGCCTCGACGTCGGTCGGCTCGGCGGTCCCGAAGCGGACCGTCAGCGCGTCGCGCACGGGGTTCGGGGTGGCCGAGAGGGTCAGGTCGACGGGGCCGTCCTCGGCCACCGAGGCGGCGCGCACCTCCTCCATCGCCGCGAGGAAGACGTCGCCGGCCTCACGCGTCGAGCGGCCGCCGCGGAGGCTGACGGCGATGCGGCCGCGGGCGAAGTAGGCGACGCCGGCCACGAGGTCGGGCAGGACGTCGAAGACGCGGTCGCCCGCCTCGACGTCGGTCGCGAGCAGCGCGAAGGTGCCAAAGCGGTCGGCCAGCACGTCCGGCGCGAGGTCCTGGTCGCCGTTCATCGTCGCGAGCACGCGGTCGAGGCTCGGCGTCGTGACGCCGTCGGTCGGGAGCGCGTACTCGACGCGGAGCGTGAACGGGTTGAACACGGCGAACGTGCAGCCCGAGAGGTTGACCACGTCGCCGCCGCCGTTGGAGATCGTCGCGAACTCGCCCAACGTCGGGTCGTCGCCGTTGGGGTCGAAGTCGGAGAAGAACAGCGGCTGGCTGGGCGAGCACGCCTCGGCGGCCGCCTCGATGAGGGCGAGGTCGGCGCGGATGAGGCCGTTGCCGCTCTGGTCGTCGAAGCCCGGCCCGGCGCCGAGGTTGAACGGGAAGCCGAACGGCCCGGCGTTGAGGATGTCGGCCGCCGTCGTCTCGAAGGCGCTGTAGATCACCTCTGGTGCGAGCGTCCCGCCCGCCGCCTCGACGGCGAGGGCCGCGACGGCCGCCGCGTTCGGTGCCGCCGCGCTCGTCCCCGAGAAGTTCGGGGCCGGGTTCGTGTCTGCGGAGATGAACGGCGAGACGTCGGTGCCGAAGAACGTGTTGTTGTCGGTGTCGGTCGCTGTCGCGTCGGGTTTCATCCGGTCCTCGGGCGCCGCGAGGCGGTTGCCGTCGGTGTCGAGGCGGATGTCGAGGCCACCGAACGAGGTGAAGCCCTGAACCGCCGCGGCCCCGAAGATGTCCGGGTTGGCCGCGACGAACGGGTTCAGTTCGTCGGTGTTGAACCACGGCGCGGCGCCGGTCGCGAACGTGCCGGCGGCGGTCGTGTGGCCGAAGGCCGTCGACGAGCCGCCCTCGTTGTACTCGGCGTTGGCGAGGAGGACATCATCTCCGCCGAAGTTGATGTACTTGATCCGGCGGTCCTCGCCGGAGAACTTCTCGACGGCCACGTACACGGTCTGCTCAGCCCCCGTGAGATTCTGGTACTCGATAAACTCCTGGGGCGCACCGAACGTCGGGTTCTCGTTGATTGAGAAGTCGAGCAGCGGGAGCCCAGCGAACGTCGGCGCCGAGAGGAGCCACACGTCGTAGTCGCTTGTCGGGGTCTGGCCCGCAGCACCCCCGTAGAAGGCGGGGAACTCGCTCACCTCGACGCCGGCCAGGATCGAGGGCTCGTCGTACTGGAACGAGAACCGGACGATGCCGAACGGCGGGACCGTGATGTCCTGGAACGCGTCGACGCCCGTGCTGGGATCAAAGTCGTGGAGGGCACCCCCAAAAAGCCCCAGCTCGCCCGAATCGACGAAGTCGGCCTCGTAGGAGCCGTTCGAGCTGTTGCCAGCCGACGAGAAGTACGCGCCGCCCTCCGAGACGATGTAGTCGATCGCCTGCGAGATGGCGCCGTCCTGGAAGAACGGATCGGTTGAGATGCCGATGTCGTCCACGACGACCTCGCAGCCGGCGTCGAAGAGGTCGACCACGCCGCCGGCGAAGCTGGCGTAGCCCTCAAAGGCCGTGTGGAAGGCGAAGTCGACGCCCGGCGCGACGTCGAAGGCCAGCTCCATCATGCCGCGGCCCTCGTCGATGCCCGTGCCGTCGAACTCGTCGAGCACGTTGATGCCCTCGGGGAGGTCACCCGACGCGACGCCAGCAGCGGCTCCGCCGAGCGTGTCGAACGAGTCGGAGATGATGCCGATGCACACGCCCGAGCCGTCGACGTCAAAGAGCGCGCGGGCGTCGTCGGCGCGCAGGGCCGCGCTGGACTCGCCCTCGACCGCGCCCACGCGTAGGAGCGGCGAGACGGCCGACGTCCCATCCGCGCGGTGGATGACGTAGCGCGGCGCCATCGCCGAGCGAAGGCCCCGCAGCGCGGCGGCGTCTTCGATGGCGCTCACCGGGAGCCGCCCCGAGACGACGGCACCGGCGCGGCCGGTCGGCTCGAAGCCGAGCCCGATCAGGGCCGCCTCGAGGGTGCCCACGTTGGCGCCGGCCTCGGCGACCACGTCGACCATGACGGTCGCGGCCCCGAGGCGGGCGTTGCCCTGACTCAGCGCGGCGAGGTCCTGGAGGGCGTCGTCGAGGTGCGAGAGCGGACCGCTCTTGGGGCTCGCGGTCCGCGCCGTGTTCGACGTCGCCAGCGAGCGCGACGGGATGATCTCGGGCAGCACCTGCTCCGAGGAGGGCGTGGCGTCGGCGCCGTAGACCTGCTGGGCGGAGGCCGAGGGAACGATCAGGAGGCCCGCCGCGAGCACGGCCAGGCCAGAGTAGAGAGTTCGCATGGGAAAAAGGAAGGGAGGAGAGGGGACGACCCTGAACGTAGTACACGCGATCTTCGACGAGGGCACACGCGGCCTCCACTTTTGGCGCAACCTCTCTCTTGACATGACCATCGGCCAACTCGCCGACGCCGCCGGCGTCGCCACCGACACGGTCCGCTACTACGAGAAGCGCGGGCTCCTCGCCAAGCCGCGCCGCACGGCCGGCGGCTACCGCGACTACGGCCCCGAGGCGGTGCAGCGGCTCCGCGCCCTCCGCACGGCGCAGGGCCTCGGGTTCACGCTCGACGAGGCGAACGACCTGCTCGCCCTCAGCGCCGACCTCGACGCCGACGCCGAGGCGGTCCGCGCCCGCGCGAGCGACAAGATCGCCGCCATCGACACCCGCATCGCCGACTTGCAGCGCACGCGCGACGCCCTCGTCCGCCTCGTCGACGCCTGCGGCGGGCGCCACACGTCGCGCGCCGAGTGCCCCGTCCTGAACGCGCTGACCGCCTCGGGGCCGGCTTCGCCGGATCTCCCCGGAACGTTGGACTAGGGTCCAGGGCGTATATCGCCTCGAACCTCACGACCTCCCGATGCCCGCAGCTCCCGAGACCGTCACCCTCCGCGTCGGCGGGATGGAGTGCGCCTCGTGCTCAGCGCGCGTCGAGCGCGTGCTGGCACGCGTCGACGGCGTCGAGGCGGTCGGGGTGAACCTCGCGACCGAGCGGGCGACCGTCACCGCGCCTGGCGTCGAGGTGGCGCGCCTCACCGAGGCGGTCCGCAAGGCCGGCTTCGAGGCCTCGGCCGAGGCCGCCTCGGGGTCGGTGCCCGACCAGGCCGATGCGCTCGCGGCGCAGCGTCGGCGGCTCGGGTGGGCGGTGGGCCTCACGCTCCCGATCTGGCTCCTCGACATGGTGCCGATGGCGGTGCCGCCGCTCCACGCGTGGCTCCACGCGACCGTCGGCACCGAGGCGGTGCGGTGGGCGCTGTTCGCGCTCGGCACGGCCGTGCAGTTCGGGCCGGGGCGGCACTTCATCCGAACCGGCTGGGCGGCGCTCCGCGCGGGCGCCCCGTCGATGGACACGCTCGTCCTCCTCGGCACCGGCGCGGCGTACGGCTACTCGGTCGTCGCCACATTCCTGCCGGGCATCTTGCCACCGGGCGCCGACCACGTCTACTACGAGGCGGCGGCGACCATCATCACGCTGATCCTGGCCGGGCGGTACATGGAAACCGTCGCCAAGGGCCGCGCCGGCTCGGCGATCCGCGCGCTGCTCGACCTCCAGCCGCCGACGGCGCTCGTCCTGCGTGACGGCGAGGCGGTCGAGGTCGCCCTCGGGGCGGTGCAGGTGGGCGACCGCGTGCTCGTCCGCCCCGGCGCGCGCATCCCCGTCGACGGGACGGTCGTCCAGGGCCGCTCGTTCGTCGACGCGTCGGCGATGACGGGCGAGCCGATCCCGGTCGAGACCGAGGCCGGGGACGCCGTCGCAGCCGGGACCGTGAACGGAACCGGCGCGCTCACCGTCGAGGCGTCGGCGGTGGGCACCGAGACGGCGCTCGCGCGGATCGTGCGGATGGTCGAGGACGCGCAGGGCTCGAAGCCACCCATCCAGGACCTCGCCGACCGCGTCGTGCGGGTGTTCGTGCCGGTCGTGCTGGTCGTCGCGGCCGTCACGTTCGCCGTCTGGATGCTCGTCGGGCCGGAGCCGCGCCTCACGTTCGCACTCGTCGCCTCGGTGTCGGTGCTCATCATCGCCTGCCCGTGCGCGATGGGGATCGCCACGCCGATCTCGGTGCTGGTCGGGACCGGCCGTGCCGCGAGCGCGGGCGCGTTCGTGCGCGAGGGCGCCGGGCTCCAGGCCCTCGCCGAGGCCGACACGGTCGTGTTCGACAAGACGGGCACGCTGACCGTCGGCCGCCCCGTCGTGACGGATGTCGTCCGCCTCGGGGACATAAGCGAGGCGGATGTTGCGGGCCTAGCCGCCGCAGTGGAGCGGTCGAGCGAGCACCCGATCGCGCGCGCCATCGTCGAGCATGCGGGCTCCGACCTCCCCGAGGCGACGGACGTCGAGGCGGTCCCTGGCTACGGCGTCGGCGGCATAGTGGAGGGCCGGCGCGTCGAGGTCGGCGCCGCACGGCACCTCGCCCGGCTCGGCGTCCCGATCCCCGAGGCGGCGACTGCACAGGCCGCCGCGCTGGCGTCGGAGGGCAAGACGCCCGTGTTCGTCGCCGTCGACGGCCGGCTGGCGGCGCTCGTCGCCGTCGCCGACGCCGTCAAGCCCGAGGCGGAGGCGGCCCTCGACGCGCTCCGCGAGAGGGGCCTGCGCCTCGCCCTGGTGACCGGCGACGCCGAGGCGACCGCCCGCGCCGTGGCCGCCCGCCTCGGGATCGAGACCGTCCGCGCCGAGGTGCTGCCCGGCGACAAGGCCGCCGTCGTAGCGGCGCTCCAGGCCGAGGGCCGCCGCGTCGCGTTCGTGGGCGACGGCATCAACGACGCGCCCGCGCTCGCCCAGGCCGACGCCGGCCTCGCGATGGGCACCGGGACAGACGTCGCCATCGAGGCGGGCGACGTGGTCTTGGTCGGCGGCGACGTGGCGGCGGTCGGCCGCGCCATCACGCTCGCGCGTGCGACGCTGCGGACGATCAAGCAGAACCTGTTCTGGGCGTTCGCCTACAACGTGGTCCTGATCCCGGTCGCGGCGGGCGTCCTCTACCCTGCCCTCGGCCTCCTCCTCTCGCCCATGCTCGCCGCCCTCGCGATGGTCTTCTCCGACCTGTTCGTGGTCGGCAACGCCCTCCGCCTCCGCCAACTCGCCGTCTGAACGGTACAGGGTACCGGGTACGGGGTACGCCTCCTGTCTCGCTCACCCCGAGCCATGTACCGAGTCCCCCGTACCACGTACCTGAATTCCCATGTCCGACCTCACCTCCGACCGCCACACGGAAACCCTCCAGATCGAGGGGATGACCTGCACGCACTGCGTCGCCTCGGTGCGCGGCGCGCTCGAGAGCGTCGACGGCGCGGTCGTCCGCTCGGTCGAGATCGATCGCGCCGAGGTGGACGCCGCGCCAGGCACATCCCGCGAGGCGCTCGTCGAGGCGGTCGAGGCCGCCGGCTTCGACGTCGCCGAGGCGGCGTAGCTTCGAGGCCCCCTTTCGATCTCATGGCCGACGACTCCTCCACAGACGGCACGCCGACAGACGGCAAGCCGTCGTACTCGCTCGACCTCTCGACGGGCAAGGCCCCGCGCCGCCGCAAGCGGAAGGGGCCGCCGCCGGTCGTCCAGCAGACGATCAACCTGTCGACGCCGAAGCCCGAGGCGCCCCCCGAGGCGGAGGCGAAACCTCAGGCCGCCTCGGGGCCGAAAGGCGGCAGAAAGAAGGGCACGGGCGGCACGCGCGACCGGCGCCCGCCCAAGGCCGCCGGCACCAGCCTCGCCGACCTGCTGGATCCGGATACGCTCGCCCGCCTCCGCGGCGACGACGGGTAGGGGACGACGGACCGCGGACGGAGCCTGCCCACGCGAAGGCAGGGGGACCACGGCCCGCCTCGGGGCTCGCCGCCCTTCCCCGAGGCGGTGCCTTCCAGGGTGTCATCCTGAGCGGAGTCCCGCAGGGACGGAGTCGAAGGATCTCCGCCGAGCACAGCGCCTGATGCGCTCGCCTCGAGGCGGTGTCCGGGAGAGCGCCAGCGCCCTCGGTCCGTGCCACCTCCCCGCCTCGGGACGTGGTCCTACGAGAGATCCTTCGACTCGCTGCGCTCGCTCAGGATGACACGGGGAGAGCGATGTCGATCAACTCGACGACACTCGTACGAATCTGACAAGACGATTCCAGAGGCTCCGCACCTCCCTGGCCTCACACCACAGCCTGTCGAGGAGTACGTCCATCTCCTCATGTACCTCAGGCGGCGCAGAGAGCATCTGATACGAGTCGTTGATGCTGCCCATGCCTCCGAACGCACCGAGGACCTTCCTCGCCGCCCTCATCATGTCGCCCCGCGCTCGGAGACGTTCTGCCTCGACGAACCAATCGGTCCAGATGGGAGCCGGGTAGTCGGACAGGAGGTCCACGACACGAGCAAGCGATTTGCTGAAGCGAACTTCGGGGGAGTCCAACACGGGTCGGCGAGGCTTACTTCTTCCGCCAGAACGCCCGGACCTGTTCCTCGATGCGGTCGATACCGGGCAGCGAGATCCCGCGCCGCAGCGCCTCGCGCACGATCACCGACCGCAGCGTCTGGTCCGCCGCCGGGAGCGTGTAGAGCGACGTGTGGATCGGCCCGACGACCGGCCGCAGCGCCGCGCGCACGGCCCCGAGGCGGAACGCGACGAACCCGGCCAGCCCCGCGACGACCGCTGGCGTCCGCCCCGAGGCGGCGAACGCGCTCAGGACGGTGATGTAGACGAGCGCCTGCACGACCGGCGGCTCCAGCGCGCGGAGCACACCGTCGAGGGCCGGCAGCGCGAGGCCCGGCGCGAACGAGGTCCACAGTGCGTACACGATCACGGTCAGCGCGAGCGCCCACCACCACGGCAGCACGGCCAGCAGCAGCGGCAGCAGCACGATCGCGACCGTCTGCCCCGACCGCAGCCACCGCCCCGCACGGCGCACGAGCGGCCCCACGCCCGCCGCCTCGATGACGGGCCCGGCGTACTCGCGCAGCAGCGGCTCGGTGGTGTGGTAGTGGACGCCGTCGGCGGCCAGGATACCGGCCGGCGTGTCGACATAGTCGGGCACCTCGCGGGCGGGGCGGGTCCAAGGGAGCTTCACGGGCGGTCTTCGGCAGGGACGGAGCGGCGGCGGCCCGCGTCGGTCACGTCGAGCGTGTCGCCGGGCGCGAGCACGAACCGGAAGCGGACCGCCTCGGTGTCGACGCCGGCCGCCTCGAGGGGCGTCGCGAGCATCCGGCGGAGCGCCCGCGCGGTGTTGACGCGCGGCTGGTCGGAGGTGCGGAGGTGCTCCTCGGCCTGCTCGCGGAGCGCCGGCCGCACGCGGCGAAGCGTCTGCTGGACCGTCTGCTCGGTCAGCGACGGCGTCAGGCGGGCCTGGCCGGTCACGTCGATGTCCACCTCGGCGTCTTCCAGCTCGGGCTCGACCGAGAAGACTGCCAGCGGCGGCAGGATCACCTCGACGACGCCGTCCGGGCGGAAGCGGATGTCGCGCGGCTCGAGGTCGTCGAGCGAGAACCCGTACGTCATCGTCGCCGGCACGCGCACGGCGACCGTCGAGCGCCCGGTCTCGATGTTGAACAGGCGGAGCCGCCACCGCCGCGCGCTCGACCCCGAGAGGCTCGACGTGAGCCGGCCGGTGACCACGAACCCGTCCGCCGCCTCGGTCTGGAGCGACGTCAGCACGGCGGACTGCACCTCTTCCTCGCTCACCGCCTCGGCGCGGGAGATAAGGACGCCCATCCACACGATCACGCCCACGAGCGCCACGATCAGGCCTCCGAGGAGGACGGCTTTGGCTCCGGTGCGCCGGGGCGGGGTCTGCGTCATGAGAGGCCCTACGACGGGCGGGCGGTCAGGATTCTGGCGTTATCGACAGCATCTCTGAAAAGACATGCCCGAAGCAGATGCGTGATTCGTGATGCGTGACTCTCCAGGGTGAAGGGTCACGCATCACGAATCACGCATCGCTCCGAACGGGGCGATCCTGACGGGTAGACCACGTCACCCCGCCAGCAGGACGAGCGCCACGCCGGCTGCGGCGAGCCCCGCGACGTTCGCCCGCGACAGCCGCTCGCCCCACACGAAGCGCCCGATCAGCGCGGCGCCGAACACGATGGTGACGCTGTTGGCCGGGAACGCGATTGGGCCGGGTATCTCAACCAGCGCTCGAAGCAAAAACTCGGCCGACCCGTAGTTGACCAGGCCCAGCACGACGCCCCAGCCGACGACCTCGCCTCGGGGCCAGCGGCCCGTCCGCACGCCCGTCACGCCGACCGCGACGGCGCCCACGAGGAACGCGACGCCGAAGACGAACAGCAGGAACGTCGAGATCGGGACCGCCTCGGCGAACGTCTCCTGGAACGCCTTCATGTTGACGTCGACGAGGCCGCCGGAGAGGAACAGGAGGCCGAGGAGCGCGGCCGTCCGCCCACCGCGTCCCGCCTCGGGGCTGGGCGCCTCTCCCTCCCCCGAGGCGGGAGGGCCGAGCGTGCCCGGCGGCTCCGCGGCGGGGCGGGCGACGAGGAAGAAGGCGGCGCCTGCGATCGCGAGCCCGACGAACTGGAGCGCGCTCACGGCCTCCTTCCACACGAGCCACGAGGCGACGAACGGGACCACGACGGAGAGCCGCATCACGCCGGCGGCCAGCCCCATCCCCGCCTCGCGGATCGCGAGCGAGAACAGCCAGAAGCCGGCGATGAAGAGCACGCCCTGGAACACGCCCAGCCCGACGAGCCCGGCCGAGAGGTCGCCCGCCGGCTCGACGCCCTGGAGCACAACCGCGAGGGCCGCCGCCGCCGCGTAGTTGACCGTCAGGAGCGCCGTCCGGTCGTAGTCGCGGCGCTCGGCGAGCTTGAAGAGGACGGCGATCGAGAGGCTGCACGCGACCGCCAGCGCGAGGAACACCATGCGCTACGGCGTGTGGACATTTGCGAGGTCAGGCGCGAACGAGGTCATGATTTCGGCTTCGCAAGGAGCAGGAGGAGGTCGGGGCCGTAGTCCCGGACGACGAGTGCGACGCGGCGAGGGCGGAATCTGGGCCGTACGCGCCGATCTGGGTGAGTGTCCACACGCCCTAGGGGGCCTCCTCGGGGAACACGGGAGCCGCCGGCCGGCGCTGCTGGATGAAGTACTCGACGCGCGTGTCCCCGAGGCGGACATCGCGGATGTCGAGGCCTTCGGGCCAGCGCGCGCGGACCGGCACCTGCCCGGCCGTGGTGTCGCTCAGGATGTCGGCGTAGTCCACCTCGGCGTAGAAGTCGTCGGTGACGCGCGCGCGCTCGTAGTCGTCGCTGCTGAGAGGGATCCGGTACTCGACCGTCACCCGCCGCGGCTCGTAGCGCACGCCCTCGATGCCGCTGGGCACGTTGACCGTCCGGATGTCGAGGTCGCGCGACTCCTCGGTGAACGTGGCGACGTCGACCGCGACGATCGTCGACCGCACGCTCGGCACCAGGAGGCCGCCGAAGGTGTCGCTGAGGGCCACCCGGCGCTGGAAGCTGTCCCGCACGTCCTCGACCACCATCATGTCGGTGGGCCAGTCGGTGAGGCTGCCCAGGAGCGACTGCGCGCCGGTCACGCTGATGGAGTCGGGCTGGAGGCGGGGCGCGGCGAGGAGGTCGTAGTCGGGCTCGGGCACAATCCGCGACCGGAGCCGGATGGGCAGCCGCCGGCTCGTCCGGGTGTCGAACGCCAGTTCGACGGTCCGGGGCTGGACCGCCTGCACGACGACGTCGGCGGGGAGCCCCGCCTCGCCCAGCATCGCCGCGAGGTCGACCGTGGGGCCGTCGGGCGAGACGCGGATCACCGGTCGCCGGCGCGAGAGCCCGAGGAGCGTCCACCCCTCGCCTTGCAGCGTGACGGTCGCCGAGGTGGGGGGCGGCGCGCTGAGCGCGATCCCGGCCGGCGTCGAGACGACCTCGACGGGCACCTCGAGCGTGTCGACGTACGGCTTCCGCATGCTGAAGCTGAACCACAGCACCGAGGCCACGACGAGGGAGAGCAGGATCGCCGCGCCGCGTCGGTCGGGCAGGTCGTCGTCCGGCTCGGGCGTGTCGGGGAGCAGGGCCTGGAGCCGCTCGCGCACGGCCAGCCGGCCCCACGGCCGCGGGGCTCCGCCGCTCACGCCGCCTCGGTGCGACGGAGGAAGTCGACCAGCTCGTCTTTCGAGGCCCGCGCGATCGCCCGGCCGCGCAGGCGGTCGTCGTCGCGGTCGCGCGCGAGCGACCGGAGCGCGCGGACCGTCATCGCTCCGTACTCATGCCCCGACGCCGCCCTCCCCGAGGCGGGGGGCTCCGAGGTGGGGGGCGCGGACTCCGCCTCGGGGACGCCAGGCAGGACGCCCACGAGGCGGCGCCACACGTCGGGCGCAGGCCGCGGGATCACGTGCCGGGCGGCGACGCGCCCGACGCGCTCGGCGGCGGCGGCGCCCGCGTCGACGGCCGCGCGGACCGCCGCCGTGTCGCCCACGACGAGGTGCGTCACCAGGGCGGGGTTCGTCCGCTGCTGGCGCACGAGGCGGACCTCGGACGCCTTCAGCATCGCGTCGGCCGCCTCGACGGCCGCGACCAGCCCGAGCGTTTCGAGAAGCCCGAGCGCGGCGCCCTCCGGGACCGGGGCGGCCACCGGCTACTCGCCCGGCAGGATCGCCTCCACCTCGGCGTGAGGGCGCGGGATCACGTGGACCGACACCAGCTCGCCGACGCGCTCGGCCGCGGCGGCCCCGGCGTCGGTCGCCGCCTTGACGGCGCCCACGTCGCCGCGCACCATTACGGTGACGTAGCCGCCGCCGATCTGCTCTTTGCCGATCAGGTTCACGCGGGCGGCCTTGACCATCGCATCGGCCGCCTCGATGGCGCCGACGAGGCCTCGGGTTTCGACCATGCCGAGGGCGGCACCGTAATCGTTGGGCATCTGTAGAACGTGGGTTGAGAGAGGAGGCCCAGTGGCCTGGCCCCGACGAAGCGCTTCCGCGCCGGGAGCACCAATCTAGCCTTCTCCACAGAGGGGTGTCAACGCGACGTATCGGCGTGCTCCCGGCCCGCCTCGGGGCCGCCCGAGCGCCGCCCGAGCGCCCGAAGCCGGTCCCAGTCTTCGCGCCGATAGATCCCCGCGGCCACCAGCGCCGCGAGGTAGGCAATCACCAGGCCAGCGCGCACCCCGAGGCGGGACGGCAGCGCCTCGTCGGCGACGGTCTGCCCGGCCGCCCACAGCACAACCACGAGTCCGCTCACGACGGCGAGCACGCGCCAGGGGTACCCCGCCCGCGACTCTCGCTCTCCGAGGATCGCCGTCGCGAACGCGAGCGCTGCGTACGACGCCAGCGTTGCAATCGCCGCCCCGAGGAGGCCGACGGTGGGGATGAGGACGACGTTCAGGACGAGGTTGAGAAGGGCTGCACCTCCGACGCTCGCGGCCACGGCGCGCGTCCGCCCAGCGGCGTAGAGGACCGTCACGGCGAGCACGTAGAGGCCGTAGAACGCGAACCCTCCCGCGATGAGAGCGATCAGGCCTTCCTGCTGGAGGTACACCGAGGCGATCTCGCCGCCGCGCTCGGGGATCGGCCCGACAGCCACGCCCAGGACGCTCGTCACCGCCGCCTCGACGATCGGAAGCAACCGCGCGAGGTCGGTCGCGAACAGTCCCAGCCCGAGCACGGCGAAGCCGGCCAGCGCCGTGTAGTGCCGGAACGTCCGCCGGTGGAGGTCGGGCGTGCCGTCCGCGTCGAGGGCCTTCAGGCCGAGCACCACGAACGCCATCTGGAAGCTCTGCACCAGGAGCGAGTTGAGGATGCCGCCGAACCGTGCCGCCCACTCGTAGGCCGCGTTCGCCTCGGGGCCGAGGAAGTGGAGGATGAGGAACCGGTCGCCGATGTTGAGGAACCGGTTCGCCAGCCCCGAGGCGATCAGCGGCAGCCCGAACGCCAGCATCGGTCCGACGAGGCTCCACCGCAGCCTCCGCTCGACGTTGGCCAGCAGGAGCGGCGTCAGGCCGGCGGCCATCACGCCCGTCGACACCACGTAGCCCTTCATCACCCCAATCAACCCCTCCCCCGCTGCCGCCAGGAAGTACGCGACGGCCCCAACCAAGACGACCGTCTCGACGAGGGAGGCGGCCACGTAGAGGTCGGCCCGCTCGCGGCGGCGAATCTCGGTGTACGAGATGTCGGCGACGGTCTTGAGGGCGACGTAGGCGGCCAGCCAGCGCACGGGATCGGCCAGCGCGGCGTCCCCGAGGAGGGCCGCGGCGACCGGCGAGGCCAGGCCCCAGCCGAGCGCGGCCACGGCGCTCCCCGCCACGACGGCCAGCGCGAGCGACGTCGCCGGCACGGCCGCTCGCTCCCGGTCGTCGAGGTCGCCCGCCGAGGCGAAACGGATGAGTCCGAGCGGCAGCCCGACGCCGGCCACGAGCACCGCGAGCCCTTTCAGCGCGTCGAGCCCGCCGAGGTACCCGAACTCGGCCTGGGCGAGGTAGGCCGGGTTCTGGTAGAACGCCAGGAGCACGAAGCCGCTTCCCTTCGCCACCACGTTTGCCACCGCGTAGGTCCCACTCTGGCGGAGGAGCTTCGTCAGCATCGGCCGCCTCGGGGCTGGGTGCCGAGAGTTCTACGTCGGTGCACGGCGCGGGCGTCGGGAGCGGCTAATCTAGCCCGGTCACCTGTCGCCCCATGTCTGCCACCATCTCCGCCCGCATCCTCGGCCTCACGGTCGACATCGACCCAGGAGTCGGGGTCGCAGGGCGCGTGATCCGCGACGAGCTGTCGGTCTACCCGCCCGCCTCGGGGCCGGCGGACCTCCACGTTCGTGTGGTGCCGCAGGTCGAGGGCTCGCCGCTGGCGGCCAACCCCTCGACGCACGTCGAGTACGACGACGGGTTCGCGGTCCGATACGGCATGGCGACGGTGCGCTACCGGTTCGAGGGCGAGCGGTGCACCGCAGCCGACGTCGCGGTCCACACGCCGGCGTCGCGCATGTGGGGCCGCCTCCAGAAATGGGCCGACATGCAGTTCGCCTCGCGGGAGGAGCGGGCCGGGATGATCCTCCACGAGTTGGCCCTCGTCCCCGCGGCCGCGCTCACCCCGGGTCTCGCCCCGCTCCACGCCTCGGCGCTTGGCGCCCCCGAGGCAGGCGTGACGCTGTTCGGCGGCACGGGGGGCGTCGGGAAGACGTCCCTCGAGCTGGAGTTGGGCGTGCACGGGCCCTATGCGTTCGTCGCCGACGACGTCGCCCTTCTCGACACGCGGGGCCAGGTCTACCCCAACCTCGCCTACCCCAAGGTCTACGGCTACAACCTCGAGGCGGCACCGTCGGTGCAGGCGGCCGTCCTCGGGGGTCGCTCCCTGGCCGACCGGCTGCACTGGCGGCTCCATGCGGCGCGGGGCCTCAGCCACGTTCGGCGGCGGATCCCACCGGGGGCGCTCTACGACGCCGTTCGCCACGATCCGCAGCCGGCAGAACGCTACATCCTTCTCTTCCGAGAGACCGTCGACCACCTCGCCATCGAAGAGCTGCCCCTCGACCAGGCCGTTGCCACCTCGGTCGACGTATTGCGGACCGAGTTGGGCACGCTTCTCCACCACCTCCGATTCCACCAGTACAACCGACGGCTCCTCGGTCGCGAGCCGATCGTCTCCCCCGAGGCGGTCGCCGACGGGTGGCACGAGACGCTGACGCAGGCGCTTGCGGGCGTCCCCTGCCAGATTGCCCGCATTCCGGTCGGCATGAACCACGAGGCCTTCAAGCGCGCGATGCGCGAGTCGCTCCTCCAGACCGCCTCGGGGTGAGAGGCCTCAGCGCGTGCTGAGAAGGCCGTCGAGGAGGGCGTAGAGGCCGTCCCGGCGCCGCGCTCGCCCATACCGCGAGCGGGCCCGCTCGCGGATCGCGTCCCGCCGTCCGGCCTGCTCCGACGCCAGTGCCGTGCGGACCGCCTCGGCGAGGGCCTCGCCCGTCGGCGCCGAAACCACTGTCCCGTATTCGCCCACGGCCTCCGGCATCCCCCCGACCGGCGAGGCGACGGGGATGCACCCCGCGAGCATCGCCTCGCACAGTGCGTTGGGCAGCCCCTCGGACCTCGACGGCTGGACGTACACCGAGGCGGCGGCGTACCGAGCGGCCAGGGCCTCCCGTGGGACCGGGGGGCGAAGCGCCAGGTTCGGTGGCACGGGCCGGCTGGCCACCGTGGGGTCGACGCCGACGACCTCGAAGGGAACCCCAGGCCGTTGGCCCGCTGCCGCCTCGATGAGGTCGAGGCCCTTGAGGCGGTAGGTCCGCTCGTCGGTGACGCGGGCGACGGTCAGCACCGAGGCGGGACGCGACGCCTTCCCCATCGGCCACGCCTCGGGGTCGTAGCCGGTCGGGAGGACGGTCGTAGGCGTCGTTAGCCCGGGCACGTGGGTGCGCACGCCCTGGGCCGTCGGCTCGGGCCACGTCGCGAACGCATTGACGCTCTCGACCAGCGCCGAGGCGACTGGCAGCAGATGCGTTGTCCGCCGGCACACGTCCCGCGCGAGAGGCGCCCGCCACACGCTCCCGAACACGCCGTAGCCGAGCGAGGGTAGATGGACCGCGTCGTACCCGCCGAGGACGACCACCGACGGGACGCCTCGTCGCGATGCCCACCGGATGGGCTGGACGAGGTGGTAGTCGGCGAACCAGCCGAAGACGAGGTCCGCCTTGGTGCGGGCGAGGGTGGCAGCCTGCCGCGCGAGGGACCTCCCGAGGCGGCGGCCGTCGAACCACAGCGGCTCGACGTGGTACCGCTCGGCGAGCAGGTCACGGTCGTCCAGCACGAACGGGCTCTGGGCCGCCGCGACGAACAGGATGCGCGGGCGGCGGCCTTCGCGGCGGCCTCGATGCCCGGCTGGACCCGATCCCGCATCGTTCACGACGGCCTGCCGAGGCGGCCGATCAGGCGGCCGATCTCGAGCGTCTGCGCGCGGCGCGTGTACGGGGCGACGGCCGCCCACGGCGCGCCCGCCTCGGGGGCGCCGGCCGCCCACGCTTCATAGTGGCGAAGGACCGCCGCTGCGATGCCGTCGACGTCGTCGCGGGCGTGCATGGGGCCGCCGCCGGTCTCGGCCAGCAGCGCCGCGGCGTCGCCGTCGAGGGGGCCCAGGCCGAGCACCGGGCGCCCGCTGGCGAGGTACTCGTACAGCTTCCCCGTGAGCACGCCCCGGTCGCCGTCGTAGGCCTCGATGGAGAGCAGCAGCAGCGCCGCCTCGGCCATCTCGCGGACGGCCTGATCGTGCGGCACATACGGCTCGGTCTCGACCGCAACGCCGGTCGCGCGGGCGTCGGCGACGTTGGCCGGGTCGACGCGCCCGATGAGGCGGACGACGAGGCGGGGAATCGCGCCCTCGGCGTGAAGGCGTCCGAGAGCCGCCCACAGGGCGGTCGGGTTGCGCGAGGCGTACATGCTCCCGACGTGCCCCAGCACGAACGCATCCTGCCGCACCTCCGCCTCGGGGTTGAGGTCGGCCTCGTCGGCCCCGTTGTGGACGACGCGGACCGTCCCACCTGGCAAGCTGCCGCTCCCCTCGATCTGGCGCGCGCAGGCGGGGCTGACCGTCAGCACGGCCTCGGCCTCGCGGAGCACCTTCCGCTCCAGCCGCCGGTCAAGTGCCCGCGCGAGGCGCGTCATCGGGAGCTGGTCGTAGAAGTTGATCGTCGTCCAGGGGTCCCGAAAGTCGGCGATCCAGGGCACGCCGGTCCGACGCAGCCCTAGACCGACGAGGTGAACCGAGTGCGGCGGCCCCGAGGTGAGAACGGCCGCGAACGGTTCTCCCTGCCGCGCAGCGGCCCCGAGGCGGGACCGCGCAGCGCGGAGGGCAAACGGCACCCACCCGACCCGGGCGTCGGGCAGGAACACGTTCGCGCGCGCCCAGAGCGCAAGCCTCGCCACGAGGCTGTCCGACTCAACGCTCCCGACCACGACCGCGTCTTCCTTGGCACGCCCAGTGAGGCGTCCGTAGAGCGCGAACGGGTCGGGCGCCTTCGTTCGGATCACCTCGACGCCCTCGGGCACGTCGGCGGCGAGCGAGGCGTCGAGGCTGGGGTAGGCGCCCGCCTCGACGGTCAGCACGACCGGCTCGTAGCCGGCGTCGCGGAAGTACCGCACCGTCTTGAGCATCCGCTGGACGCCCGAGCCGCCGGCGGGCGGGAAGTAGTACGTGACGACGAGGACGCGGCGCACCGAGGCGGGCTAGGCTTCAGGCGTCCCGCGGCGGTACCACAAGAGACCCGCAAAACCGACCACCCCGAGGTAGACCAAGATCGTCGTGATCCACGTGATGAGGCGGCCCTGGCGCCGGGTCTCAGGGTCGTACCGCATGGTCACGATGTGCTCGCCGGCTGGGACGGGCACGCCTCGGAGCAGGAAGTCGGTGCGCAGGATCGGCGCCTCCTCGACGCCCACGCGGGCGGTCCACCCCGCGGGGTAGTAGATCTCCGAGGCCACAAACAGCCGGGGCCGGTCGGTGCGGACGCTCCACACGATCTCGTCGGGCGAGAAGCGCTGGAGCTCCACCGCCACTGCGCCGGAGTCCGGCGGCGCACCCGACAGACCGATCACGTCGACGCCAGCCGCGTCGGAGACGAGGGCGACGCGCGACGGGTCGAACGCGGGGTCCTTGATCTGGTCGACCAGCGCGTCGTCGCTGGCCACGACGGCGACCGAGTCGGCGAAGAAGGCACGCGGCAGCGTGGTCGAGTCCTCGCCGACGACGAGGCCCGTCTGGGGATCCTGGAAGACCGGCTCGAACCCGGGCACGACGCCCGAGAGCACGGTGTAGCGAGTTGCCAGAAGCCGGAGGGCGTTCCGGTTGAGGCCGGTCGAGTCATCCGGCAGCAGGCGGTCGAAGTAGTCTTCGATGAGGGTCAGCTTCGCTCCGTGATAGCCACCCACCGACTCGTAGAAGTACGACGATCGCGCATCAAACCTCCAGTTGTTCGGGAGCACGCGGAAGTGGCCCGGCCCGCCCGCTGCCTCGACCCGTTCCACCACAAACTGGTCGGCCGCGGTCGACGGGATGGCCGCCTCGATGGCCGCACGGCGGCGGAGCGCGTCGGTGTCCTCGTTGAAGTATCGGCGTCCGACGCCCCAGAGATCGACTGTTACGAGCAGGACCAAGCCTGCGAGCACGACCCACGACGGCGCCCGGTCCCACAGCCACAGCACCGCGAGGCCCAGGGCCAGCCCGAGCAGGAGGAGCGACCGGCCGGCGTCGTCCGAGAAGAGGCCGCGGCGGTCGCCCTCGACGTCCGACAGGACCTGCGCGACGGTCTGCTGCACGCGTGGGTCGTCGATCGAAACGCCGTTCTGCTGGGCGATCTGCATGGCGATCTGCTCGCCCTCGCCGTCACGCTCGAAGTCGAGCGGTCCCCCACCGGTCAGCCACAGCCCCCCGATGAGCACGGCCAGCGCGCCTCCCGCTCCAAGGAACACGCGCCGCTTGCGGGCCTCCGCCTCGGGGGTCGCCTCGCGGCGCTGGAGGTAGTACGCGCCCCATCCGGCCAGCAGCGCCGTCAGCAGCGCCGTCACGGTCAGCCATGTCTCAGGCACCCGGAAGGCGTTGAACAGCGGGAGCAACTCGAAGGCGGTCCGGTTGAGGAGCGGGAGGTTCTCGCCGAGCGAGAACAGGATCATCAGAAGCGCGGCCGCCCCGAACGCGACGACGGACCGCCGCACGACCCCGAGGAGGCCTGCCAGGGCAAGCAGCGCCACCACCGGCCCGATGTAGTGCGGCCCCTCTGTGAAGATCTTGGGCCCCCAGTACGTCGCCCCGCTGCCGCCGTAGGCGTTCGGGATCAGGAGCGTCAGCAGCTCGCCCACACCCTGGCTCCATCCCATCGCGTACTCGTAGGCGAGGCCGCCACCTGGGCCGGCCGAGCGGATCGTGAACGCCTTGTACTCCCACTGGTAGAGGTACGGGTCGGCCACCATCAGCAGTGCGATGACGCTCCCAGCCACCAGCAGCGCGGTCGACACGGCGAACGTCGCGCCGCGCCCCTCGCGGACGGCCGAGATGCCCTCGGCGATCCACCACACGCCAGCCGCCACAACGACGATGTAGGTGATCTGGACGTGCCCGGCCCGCAGGTGCACCGCCGCAGCAATCGCGAACAGGAGCGTCAGAAGCACGCTCACCATCCGGCCCGTCTCGGGAGTTCGCCGGACCAGCCCTGCGAACCCGAACAGCAGCCAGGGCGCGTACGCGAGCGCGATGAACTTCGAGTTGTGGCCGGTGACCAGGAAGATCGGGATGTAGGCCGTCAGCCCGTACCCGACCGCCGCGACCACGCCGGCCAGCTTCGACCGCGTGAGGTAGTGGACGAGCAGGTACGTCCCGAGGAGGAGGGCGAGGAAGTAGCCCACCGGCCACAGACCCAGCTTTCGCAGCCCGATCAGGAGCGAATCGACGCCGGGGATGTCCGAGCCGCCGCGGATCATGGTGCCCGGCATCCCGCCGAACACGTTGGGCGCCCAGAGCACGTCGGTGCCCGTCTCCGCCTCGGCGGCGAGCATGGCTTCGGCCGAGGCCCGCCACTGGATCGTGTCGCTGCCCGCGAGCGTCCGTCCGCCGAAGGTGGTCGCCGAGAAAAACCCGACCGCGACCACGAGCAGGAACCCGAGGCAGAGCCCGTGCTGCACCGAGGCGGGCCGCTGCTCCCACCACGACGCCTCGCGCGCGACCGGCCCCGCACGCCGGACGCGGCTCCGCTTCTTCCAGACCTCGTTGCCTTCGAGCGGCGCGGGCTTCTTGGCCGAGGGGCGGCTCTTGGTCGACTTCGCCATGCTATGCGGTGCGAGGACGACGCGCGCGCCGGTCGGCGTCGTGATGCTGGAGGAAGGTGCGCGCGCTGGCGTGAAGCTCTCCGGGCCGGAGGACGGCGAGGGACACCCGGTCAACGGTCACGGGAAGCTGGAAACCCCGGATGTCGACCCGAAGCGACGGCGGCCGAATCGAGCACGCCTCCTGGAAGACGGACGGATCCACCGAGCCCTCGACGTAGACGAACACCGTGTCGCCGCGGACGGCCGTCACCAGCGGAGGCGCGGTCGCCTGGTCGGTGTCGCCCTCGAGGTCGTAGACCACCTCGATGCCAGCGCCGGTCGTCCGCACGGGGTCCGATTCGATGCCGTCTCGGAGAACGAACTGCGTCTCCGTCTGTTCGCCCTCAACGAAGGCGAGCGTCATCACCTCGGCGACGGCCGGCGCGACAAGCCGCAGCGGGCCGGCGTCGACGTCGGTGTAGGGCTCGACGTCGGGGCAGTCGAACTCGCTGCACCCGGCGGCAAGCAACGCGAGGAGGATCGAGACCGCCCCGAGGCGGCGTCGGCGAGGAGCCATCGAGGCGGCACCGAGGCGGTGAGGAAGGCCGAAGATACGGAGCCGCGCGGCCGCCTCGGGGGCGCAGCGCCCTACCTGAACGCAGCCAGTTCGGCGTCGATGACGGCCTTGACGCGGGCGCACAGGTCGGCCGCGTCGGACCGCCGGAGGCCGTCCGTCGGGATCGGCTCGCCGAGAACGAGGCGGACCTCGCCGGGGCACGCCGCCCGGGAGGGCTCGTCGATCACGCCGGGATGCCCCAGCAGCGCGACTGGCACCACGGGCACGCCCGCCTCGATGGCGAGCACGAACGAGCCGCGCATGAAGGTCTTCGTGCGGTGGCTGTGGCTGCGGCCGCCCTCGGGGAACAGCAAGACCGACTCGCCGCCCCGAATCCGCTCGCCGGCCCGGACGAGGCTCTCGACGGCTTTGCGGGGGTTGTCGCGCGAGATGAACAGGCAGGCCGTCTTCTCGAGCACCCAGCCCACCACCGGCCACGCCCGCAGCTCGTGACGCGCGACGTAGAGGTACGGGCGCGGGATGCCCACCGAGGTGACCGGGATGTCGAGGGCGTTCTGGTGGTTGGCCACGAACACGACCGGCCCCTCGGGCAGCGGCGCCCGCGCCTCGACGCGGAGGCGGATCCGGGTCATCGCCAGGATCGCCTGCCCCCACGGCCGCATCCAGGCCCGGAACGTGGCCGCGGTCGGCCGGAACGCCGAGTGGACCACCACGCCGGGGCTGAGCGTGGCCGAGAAGAACGCCCCCCAGAACACCACCCACCCAAACCACAGGCGGCGCCCGAGCGTCGGGGGGACGGTCGCGGTGTCGGAGGAGCGTCCCTCTCGCACGGCAGCGGTGGGGTCAGCAGCGGACACGGCGTTCGAGGTGGATGAGGGCCGTCGCAGCGGCGAGCCCGTGCGACGCCGCCGGGGCCGGCAACGCGTCGAGGACAAGCGGGCCGGCGTAGCCCGCCTCGGCGAGCGCCCCGAGGTGGTCGTCCCACCCGACGGCGCCCTCCCCCACGGTCGCCTCGCCCCAGCCTCCCGCCTCGGGGCGGACGTCGCGAACGCCCACGCAAGCGATCCCGACGTTGAGGAGGGCCTGAAGCCCGTCGGCCGGATCCTCGCCGGCCTGCAACGCATCGGCGGGGCGCCAGTCGGCCCCGAGAGCGTCGGCCCCGAGAGCGTCGGCATCGGCGGCCTCGAGGAGGGCCGCAAGGTCGGCGCCGGTCGCCACCGCCGAGCCCGCCTCGTTGCGGACCGCGAGGCGGACGCCCCCCGAGGCGGCGACGGCCGCCGCGCGACGCAGGGCCTCGGCAGCAACACCCCGGTCGAAGGGGCCGTCCGCGAGTGCGCCCACGCGCACCACCGCGCACCCGGTGCGTCGGCAGAACCGGACCGTGTCGTCGAGCGCGTCGAGGTCGTTGAGCCACCCCGCGCGCAGCGCGGTCGGCCCTTCGAACAGGCCCGGGTCAACGGCCACGACGGGCAGCTCGGCCTCGGCGAGGCGGTGCCGCAGCGCCGCCTCGTTGACGAACGGCACGCGGTCGGCCGCACCGCCGACCGTCCGCAGGGCGACCCCTTCGAGACCCCACAGCAGCGTGTAGTGAACGGCGCGCGCGAGGTCGGGGGTCACGATGTCGGGGGTCCAGGCCGTCGTCATGGGGCGCTCAGGCTGTCTGCCTCGAGGCGGGGGCGCCGCGCCGCCTCGACGATCTGCGCGACGGCGGCCTCCACCGAGGCGGGCCCGGCCACGTCGAGCGGCGTCGCCGAGAGTGTAGGTGGCACCTCCCCCACGATCAGGACGTCCGTGACCAGGTCCTCAGGCCAGACGGAGGAGCGCCGGACCGCCCCGATCGCTTGACTCGCCTCGATGCTGTTGTCCCACAACGCGAAGAGGACCGACCTCTCGGGTGCCACCTCATACCGGGAGCGCCCGGCCAGAAGGCGTGCCACTTCCAGGAGCGTGGCCGCCTCGGGGTGGGACGCTGCCGCGCCGACGATGACGAGGGACGACCGAGCGACGGGGTTGCGGCCGGGAACGAGGCCGGCCGCGAGCGCACCGTCCGGGCCCGCCCGAAACGAGCCGTCGGCGAGAGGCGTCAGGCCAGCGTCGGCGAACTGGCGCACGATCACGCCCTGCCCGGCTGGCCCCGAGGCAGAGCCCAGGGCCGTGCGCACCGACGTCACCCGCGCGGCGTCGAGCCGGACGATCCGGTCGGGCGGGGAGACCGGCGTGAGGCACCCGGCGGCTCCGAGGGTGAGGGCCAGGAGGAGCGTGCGCATGGGCGAAAAGGTACGGGGCCGCCCGACACGTGTCAGGCGGCCCCGAAGGCCGGAAGACCGAGCGGTCTACTCGAAGCCGATCGAGAGGCCGGCCGTGAACCCGATCGTCGGGTTGGGCGCGTTGGAGCCTCCGAGCGTGTACCCGTAGTCGAAGTACTCGTCGGGCACGGCGCCCTTGATGTAGAGCGAGGCGGGGAGGCTGGCCGGCGAGATCCGGGCGTAGGGGACGATCCGGCCCACGTGCCCGCCGATGCCGCTGACGGTGCCGATGTTCGGCGTGAGCGGCTCGTCGAAGCGGGTCTGGATCTGGAACGTCGCGCCGAGCTCGAAGACCGGGAACCGGACGCCGCCGCCGAAGAGGAAGTTCAGCCAGTCGCCGCCGTCCTCGACCTCCGTCCCTTCGATCTCGTTGCCGGATGCGTCGACCGAGGCGCCGCCGGCCTGGAGCGCGAAGTAGTCGATGCCGCCGAGGAGGCGGAACCGCTCCGAGGGGTAGTCGAAGTCGAGCCCGGCGAAGATGGCGTCGCGCCCGTCCGAGTTCGGCAGCTCCGTCGCAAGGCGCGCCCCACCGAAGGCCGGGATCGGTTCGCCAGCCACGAGGGCGTTCCCGAGGTCGAACGAGTACCCGGCGTGGACACCGACGACGTCACCGCGAGCCGACCCCCACACGCGGAGCTGCTGGAGGCCGTACGGGCTCTCGAGGTCTCCGATCCCGAGCGCGCCCGGCGTCTCGGCCGTGAAGTTGGTCTTCGCGATGCCGAGCAGGGCGCCCGCCCCGAGGCGGACGCTGGGCAGGCTCACGACGTCGATCTGCGTTCCGATCTGGATGCGCTGCGAGAGCGACTCGCCGACCGTCCCGAGCGGGACCGGCCCCCCAAAGCTGAGCCGCTGCGACTCGCCCTGGCGGTCGTAGATGTCGTTGGTCTGGCCGATCGAGTACTGCGCCCAGAACTTGATCGGAACGGCCGCGCTCGACCGGCCCTGGGCGTAGGTGTGGTTGGGCACCTCGGCCTCCTCGGCGGCGAGGTCGAAGACGCCCGGCGTGCGGGTGTCTTCCGCGACCGCTTTGTCGGGATCGGAGGCCGTCTTCTTGTCGTCGCCGGTGTCGGGCGTGCCGAGGGCGAGGGTTCCGGCGAGCACGCCGGCGAGTACCGTGTGGAGCATGGGGGGACGTCGTTGGTGGGAAGAGAGAAAGGCTGCGCGGAGGAGCCCCGTAGCCCCCCGTGCGTCTCCCCTCGTAAGCGCTTTCGGTCGGCCGGTTCCGCTTGGGCCTGCCGAACCGCCTCGGGGAGGGGCATTTCGGGACGTTGTCGGGGCGCCGCGTACCTTCGTCTTTCCCTCTCGCTCTCGGCATGGACTCCCCCGCTCGCGTCGCCCAGTCGCTCCTGGCCCGCGAGCGCGACCTGCTCCGGCACCTCGGTGCCCTCCTCGAGGCCGCCGACGCACCCGAGGAGACACGCCGCCGCCTCGGCGACCTCGCGCAGACGCTCGACGAGCTGTTCCTGCTGGTCGTCGCCGGCGAGTTCAACGCCGGCAAGTCGACGCTCGTCAACGCCCTCTTTGGGCGCCGCGTGATGGAGGAGGGTCCGGTGCCGACGACCGACAAGATCACCGTCCTCCGCCACGGCGACACCGAGGCGGTCCACCGGCGGGGCGACTTCGTGACCGAGCGGTACCTCGATCACCCCCTCCTCGAGAGCCTCGCGCTCGTCGACACGCCGGGCACCAACTCGATCGTCCAGGAGCACCAGGCGCTCACCGAGGACTTCGTGCCGCGGGCCGACCTGGTGCTGTTCGTGACCAGCTACGACCGGCCGCTCTCGGAGTCCGAGCGCCAGTTTCTCGAGTACATCCGGGGCGCCTGGGGCAAGCAGCTCGTCGTGGCCATCAACAAGGCCGACCTCGCCGAGACCGAGGCGGCGCTCGACCAGGTCGTCGGGCACGTGCGCGACGGGCTGGCGCGCATCTTCGCCGAGGCCGGCGTGGCCGAGGCCCGTCCCCCGCTGATCTTCCCGGTCGCGGCGCGCCTCGCGCTCCTGGCCAAGGAGGCCACCGGCGACCCCGAGGCGGTCGGGGCCGATCCGCGCTGGGAGGCGTCGCGGTTCGGGCCGTTCCAGCGGTTCCTCACCGAGACGCTGACCGAGGGCACGCGGCTGGCGCTCAAGCTGAGCGCCCCGCTCGACGCGGCGGCCTCCCTCCTCTCCGACGCCCGCGCCCGGCTCGACGCCCAGCACGCCGTCGTCGGCGCCGACGAGGCGGAGCTGGCACGCCTGCACGCGCAGGTCGACACGGCCCGCGGGGCGCTGGGCGAGATCGCTGCCCGCACGGTCTCCGACGTCGACCGCGAGATGCTCGAGCTGGAAAAGCGCGGCGTCCGCTTCCTCGACGACACGATCCGCGTCAGCCGCCTCAACCTCATCCGCGACCGGAATGCGTTCCGCGAGGAGTTCGAGCGGCAGGTGGCCCGCGACGCCGAGCGCCGGATCGAGACCCGCCTCGGGGAGGCCGCCGACGCGCTGCTGCGGCGCGTCTACGAGCTGTGGAACGAGACCTACACCCGCCTCGCCGAGCTCAAACAGTCCGACGCCACGGCGGCAGGCGGCTTCCTGTATGACCGCGACGAGGTGCTGCGCGACGTGCTCCGCGAGGCCCGCCGCACCATCGACCAGTACGACATGAGCGAGGAGGCACGGCGGCTGCTCGAAAACGCCCGCTCGGCGCTCACGGTCGGCGGGGCGACCGCCGTCGGCGTGGGCGCGCTGGCCGTGGTCCTGATCGCGGCGACCGCCTTCGACGTCACCGGCGGGGTCATCGCGGCGGGCGCCCTGGCCACGCTCGGGTTCGTCGTGCTGCCGGTCCAGCGCCGCCGCGCCGTGCGCGACTTCTCGGAGCGCGTCGAGGCCTTCCGCGTCGACCTCCGCGGCGGGCTCGACCGGGAGCTGACGCGCGAGGCCGACGAGGCCGTCGCCAAGGTGCGCACGCTCGTGGAGCCCGTCGAGGCCGTCGTCGCGAGCGCCCGCGAGACGCTCGGCACGGCCCTCACCGAGGCGGACCGGCTCGGGGCCGAGGCGGAGGCCCTCCGGGCCGACGTGCGGGCGCCGTTCGGCGAGGCCGGCGTGGGCTAGAGGTTGTCATGGACTCGAAGGAAGCGGAGCTACACCCTTCAAAACCACTGTCATTCCCGCGAAGGCGGGACCCGACAGGACGGCGCAGCCAATCCATACAGCCTCTCCACGTCGCCCAGACGCTGCATGGATCCCGGATCAGAGTCCGGGATGACTCGATGAAGCGGAAGGAGGAGGCCGATAGCCGATTCCGCTCTGTTTTGAGCGGTTCAGTTCATGACAACCCCTTGCCGCCTCGGGGTCGCGTGCTCCCTCTTCCCTTCCCGAGGCGGGGACCACCTATCGAGGCGGGTACTATTCCCCGAGGCGGCATCGCCCTCCGAGGCGGGCGCAACGAAAACCGCCCCGGCGGCCGAAGCCACCGGGGCGGTGCGTTCCACAGCGTCGGGGGGCCTAGCGACCGCCCTCGATGCCCGTTCCCTCCTCAACCTCCGGGACGAGCGACTCGTCGAAGGTGCCGACAGCCTCGATCGTCTCCTCGCGCGTCTGGCGGAGGAGCTGGCGCGGCAGCTCCTGGCCCATGCGCGTGCGCATGTCGTCGACGAGGCGGGCGCGGAGCACGATCACGATCTCGCTCTGTGACACCTGGCGCTGCTTGTACGAGAAGAGGTACTTGACCAGCGGGATGTGCATCAGGATCGGCACGCCGCGGCGGGTCATCGTCTCGTCGGTCGACGTCAGGCCGCCGATCGCGCGCATCTCGCCACTCAGGAGCGGGAGCTGCGTCGTGATGTTGTCCTTGTTGATCGAGCCGCCCGGGCCGGCCGAGCTCTTCTCGACCTTCACGTCGAGGTGGATGAACTCGACCGGGTCGCCCATGCGCTCGTCGACGATCAGCGTCGGCGTAACGTCGATGATGGTGCCCGTCGAGAAGAACTGCGTGATCGCGTTGCCCTGGAAGTCGCGAACGGTGACCGGGATGTCGGAGCCGCTCTGGAGCGTGCCCTGCTCGCCGCTCTGGACCACCGTGAACGGCGTCGCAATCGTCTGACCGTAGCCCTGCGTCTCGAAGTAGCGGAACAGGTCGAGGACCTGGGACAGCTCGATGCGGTCGGACGAGGCCTCGATGAAACCGTCGAGCGTGTCGAAGAAGGAGCCGGCGTTCAGGAAGAAACGAACGCCCTGCTCTTCCTCTCCGCCTACGCCGCCGCCCCCGCCACCACCACCGCCGCCGCCCTGCTGGGAGGCCTCGCCGAACAGCGCCGGCCAGTTGGTGCCGACCTCGCGCGCGCGGCTCGAGTTGAGCTGGAAGATGACCGCGTCGATCCGGACCTCGCGCGTCTCCGCCGTCGCCGGCAGGTCGGCCGCAACAGCCGTCACGGGTGCGGCAGCACCGATGGTCGTCGCTGTTTGACCGTCGGTCGTGGTGGCGACCAGCGTCGGCTCGGTCACGATGAAGTAGTTCTCCGACTCGTTGAAGTCGAGGCCCTGGCGGTCGAGCACCAGCTCGAAGGCGTCGATGAAGTGGACCCCGTTGAGAGCCACGCCGATCGCCTCGGTCCGGTCCATCGGGTCGACGACTCGCTTGCCGGTGACGCGGAAGAACGTCGGGTTGACCAGCCGGAAGAACTGGTTCATTGGCGTCGAGGCGGGGAACGAGACCAGCTCGTCGGCCGGCACGTAGCCGCGCACGACGCGGTCGGCTTGGGCGTGGGCGGCCGGCGCGAGGGCCGGAATCGCGACAGCAAACGCCGCGAGCAGGGCCAGACCCGGCGCGAGCCGGCGGCGGAGGGTGTAAGAGGACATCATGGTCATGGGGGTGGAACGTCGTCGGGGGGGAAGGCGGCCGGCGTCGGCTAGCCGTCGATCGGGGCGGAGTCGTAGGTGCCTGCGGCTTCCGCCTCGGGGGTGCCCGGGGCGGGCGGCGCCGACTCCAGGACGGGGCCGGCGGGGAGCGCCCCGCGCGTCGTCGGGAGGACCGTCGCCCGGCCGATGTGCTGGCGGTAGCGCTCGCCGGTCTCGAGGTCCAGCTCGACGCGCTCGCGGATGCCGCCCTTGTTGAGGTCGATGGTCACCTTGCCGCGCGCCGGGTCGACGCTGGCGACGCGGCCGAGGTAGACGCGGTCGCCGGCCCGGAGCTGGCGGAGGGCCCCGTCGCGCTCGAAGACAGAAAGGCCGCCGATCACGCTCACGAGACGGTCCTGATCGACATCGACGAGGTTGTCTGAGTTGGGCGGCAGATCGTCGAACACGTACGGGAAGAACGGGTTGACCGCAGCGCGGCGCGGCGGGAACGCCTCCGGCGGCGGCACGACGGCGCTGTCGGGCGCCGAGATGTCGGCGTTGGTGCTGTAGAAGGCATCGATCGCCATCGCGAAGTCGGCCAGGACCACCTGCCGCTCGACGCCGCTGGCACCTAGGAGCGTCACGTTCTTGCTAACCGAGAGGTCGCGCACGCGGTACATGCCGCGACTGTTCTCGAGGTACCAGATGAACGAGAAGAGGCTCTCGAAGTAGGCACTGCCCGTCGCCTGGTAGGTGTAGTGCGAGGCCGTCTCGCCGGGGGTGATGCCCGTGAGCGAGAGGTCGAACCGCTCGAAGCCTCGTGCCGAGAGGGCGTTGAGGTACGAAATCACCTCGGCGGAGGACAGCTCGGCCGGGAGCACCTTGTAGCGGGTGTTCCAGCGGGTCAGCGTCTCCGCGGCCTCCTGGCTCGCCTGCGCCTCCTGGGCGATGAGCGTCTCGATCTCCGCGTCGCGGCTCTCGATGGCCTCAATGTCGGCCTCGATCTCGGCCAGGCGCTCCGGCTGCTGCTTCTGCGTCACGTAGTAGCCGCCGCCAGCGGTGCCGGCAAGGAGCACCACGAGGATGATGGTGTTGAGGATGTCGTTGGACATGGTCGTGGGGGGCGTTCGGCCCCGAGGCGGGATCGGAGGTCTAGTTCTCGGCCGGGGCGTCGACAGGCGGCGCGTCGACGGGCGGCGCGTCGACGGGCGGCGCGTCCGTGGCCAGGGAGGGCACGGTGAGCGCGGACGAGGCGGCCGGGAGAGGCTCGCCGGCCTGCTCGCGCATCACGCGCGTGATCTGGGGCAGCTCGGGGTTCTGGACGAACTCCATGCGGTACGGGTAGACCGGGTACTCGCGCGTCTCGTCGAACCGCACCTCCTGGATCGTCGCCCCGAGGCGGTCGGCCAAGCCGACTACGTTGCCGCGCGTCGTCGCGACGCCGTCGAGGGTGACGAGGGTGCCCGACGGGTTCCACTCCTCGATCCAGATGCCGCCGGTCGAGGCCGCAGCCCGGGTCGTCCGGAGCAGCGTCTGCGTCCAGCGGTCGGTGTCGATCAGGAGCGAGTCGAGGGCTGTCAGCGAGGCCGAGAGCTCGATCTGGCGCAGGCGCAAGCTGTCGATGCGGGCCTGGAGCTGCGGGGCCGACATCCGGGCCTCCGCCGGGAACTCGGCGAGGCGGCGCTCGGCGTCGTCGATCTCTCCGTTCTGCGACACGTACATGTAGCTGAAGAAGAGGACGCTCAGGAAGAGGGCCACCGCGGCGATCAGCGTGTGCCAGCCAAACGCGAGGTCGAACGAGCGCTTCCGCTTGCGGAGGTCTTTCGGGAGCAGGTTGGCCTCCTCGAACGGCGAGTCCTTGGACTTCGCCAGGTGGCCAGCGAGTGCCGCGCCTGCCGCCTCGATGAGCATCGGGGCGAGCGGCCCGTAGGGGCCGACGAGGCCGAAGCGGGCCAGCCCCTCGCGGAGCGTCGTCACGCTGGCCTCGGGGTAGAAGGCCGAGAAGCCCTGGACGAGCTCCTTCTCGCGCTCCTCGGCCACGACGACCACGTTGTGCACCATCCCGACGCCCTGGACGTCCTGCTGAAGGAGCACGCGCGAGCAGATCGTGTCCGGCCCGTCGAAGGCCGTCACGCTCTGCATCTTCTCGTAGTGGTGGAGGTCGCTGCCGGTCAGCAGCAGCACCACCGTGTCCTCGGCGCCGACGCGCACGATCGCCGTGTTCTCGGCCTCGTCCGGCATCAGCGTCATCCGGGCCAGGCCGAGGAGCAGCGGCACCTCGCCCTCGAGCGTCCGGAACGCAGTCTTGCGGTAGGAGCCCTGCTCGCGGAGCATCCCCAGCGACTCGACGACCGGCTCGGCCGCCGTCGGGATGATGGCCATGTACCGACGGAGCCCGTCGCGCGCCGTCATCGGGATGAAGGCCACCCGGGACTTGTCGTAGGCGAACCCCGTCTCGGGGAGCAGCGAGACCAGGCGGTCGCGCTTGACCGGGCCCGTCTCGGGGGCAGCGGCCTCCTCGACCGCGGAGTCCGCCCCCTTCTTTCCCTTTTTCTTCTTGCTCTTCTTCTGCGCCTTCTTTTCCGGCGGAACAACGACCTCGGCGTACTCGACGTCGGGAGCGTCGATCGCGAACGCGACGGCTGGACGGCCGAAGCCGGCCGACTCGCACTCGTCGAGGATGTCGCGAAGCTCGAACACAATCGGCTGCACCCTCACGTCGAGCGCGCCAGATGTCGAGGGCGCGTCGAACGCAGCGTCGGTCGCGACCCCGAGGCCGGCGAACTCCGACGAGAAGTCGATCTCGCCGACCCCGCCGAACTGGATCGACCCGTCGTCGCTGTCGGCCGAGAAGTCAATGGGCGCATCGGCGCCGACCTCGTCGGGGCTCATCGCCGCCTCGCCCATGGCGCCCGTCGCCTCGTCGGCGCGGTTGCGCACGAACTGGCGGAGCGGCTCGTAGCTGTCGCCCGAGGGCCGAACGAGCACGCCGTAAACCTGCTTGGCCGTCACGTGCACGCCCAGCAGGAGGCCGTCGCGCGACCGCGACTTTTTGGCCTTCTTGGGCGCGGCAGCCGGCTTCGGGTCGGCCGCGACGTCGGCACCGTCGCCCGAGACGACCGGATCGGCCGCGTCGTCGAACGACGGCGCGTCGTCGAACGAGATGTCATACGACGTGTCGGCGTCGTAGTCGCTCGCGGCAGGGGTGCCCGCTTCGGGGGTCGTGGCGAGGTCCGCAGCGGGGTCGCGCGAAGGCAGACCCCCAGGGGTGTCGGGGAAGATCAGGTTGTCGCTCATCGGTCGGACGGTCGGGGCGGGTTCGCGGCAAAGCCGGAGGATGGAGGCGGCGCGGAGGCCACAGGCGGCGTGGAGGCCGCGGGGCGGCTAGGCCGCCTGCATGAGCTGCTGGAAGCGGCGCTTGTTGTTCGAGTACTGGAGCCCGATCTCGGGCGTGATCTTGCGCTCGCGGACGAGCCGGAAGAGGTCCTGCTCCAGGGTGGTCATGCCCTGGCGCGTGCCCTCCCACATCATCTGGTAGATCTCGCCCGTGTTGTTGTTGAGGATGGCGGCCTTCACCGAGGCGGTCACCCACAGGACCTCCTTGCAGAGGACGCGGCCCCCGCCGATCTTCGGCGGCAGCTTCTGCGAGACGACGCAGTTGAGCACGTCGGCGAGGCGCGTCCGCACGCGCTCCTGCTCGTAGGGCGGGTACTCGGCCACGACGCGGTCGAGGCTCTCGACGGCGGACGCCGTGTGGAGCGTCGAGAACACCTTGTGGCCGGTGTCGGCCGCCTCGATGGCGGCGTCGATCGTCTCGGGGTCGCGCATCTCCCCGATCATGATGATGTCAGGGTCCTGGCGGAGCGCCTGGCTCACGCCCACCTTGAACGACGGCACGTCCGGCCCCACCTCACGGTGGCGGATGATGCACCGCTGCGGGTTGTGGACGTACTCGAGCGGCTTGGCGATGATGACGATGTGGCCGTCGAAGTCGCGGTTGTTCGCGTCGATGACCGCGTCGAGCGTCGTCGACTTGCCCGAGCCCGTCACGCCGGTCACGAGGGCCAGCCCCGCGCGGACGTTCGAGAACAGCAGGCCGCGCTGGATGACCGGGTGGAAGCCGAGCGAGTCGAGCCCGCGGACCTCCTCGTTGATGGCGCGGAGACAGACGCCGAGGTTCTGGTTGTCGAAGTAGGTCGTGCAGCGGAACCGCTTGGGCAGCCCGTCGTCGCCCTCGACCTGGTACGAGAAGTCGGCCGACTGCACGTCCCACAGGTCGTCGACCTGCCGCTCGGAGAGCATGTTGAGAATGAGGATGTCGACCTCGTCGTTCGAGGCCACGCCCAGCTCGAAGTGCGGCGTCTTGTCGCCGTTGACGCGGTACCACACGCGGCCCAGCGTGGCCGGCCCGCCCATGTCGAGGTCGGAGGCCCCCATCGGGTGCATCCGCTTGACGTACTGCTCGACGAACGTGCGCATCGCCTCGCGCTGCGGCGCCCCGAGGCGGCCGATCTGCTCGGCGTAGTACTTCATCCGGTCCTCGCCGGAGAGCATTTTCGGGGCCGAGCGCGCGAGCTGCCGCACGAACGGCGGGATGCGCGTAAACCCGTCGCTGTCGACGTCGCCCAGGCCGGGCGCCGCCTCGGGGGCCGACGTCGGGGGCGGCATCGCGGGCGTCGCCGGAGCCGAGAGCGGCTGCGACCATGTCGGCAGGGGCGCGGGAGCGGGCGGGGCGCCGGCAGGCGAGGCGGCAGGAGGCGTCACGAGAGGGAGGAAGAGTCAGCGCCCCCGAGGGGGCAAGGACCGCGCCACCCGGCCGGGGGGCGGTTTCGGCCCGCCCGGTATCGTCCACCTCACTTTGCGGGCACCCTTTCGCCCTTCGAGAGCACGATTGGTAACCTCATCGTTCCTGCGCTCCTGCCCATACACCGCCTCGGGGCCGCCTGCGCCGACTGAACCGACCGGGACGCCTGCGCCCTACCGGCTGAAACGACGACGCCCCGCCGGCCAAAGCCGACGGGGCGAAGCCGTCAGAGGAGAACGCCTCAGTCGCCGAGGTCCTGCTGGGCGATCTGGTCGTCGTTGCGCGCGCCCGGCTCGATCCAGATCTCGACGACCTGGTCGCTGAAGTCGGGGCGGTCGCCGTAGTTGCGGAGGTCGTTGTAGCCGTCCGAGCCCGAGACCACTCGCACGCTCTGAATCGTGCCGTTGGCCCGGTACTGGATGTCGTAGCGCTCATTGTCGGGCCAGCCATCGCCGACGCCGTCACCGTCCATGTCGTAGCCGAAGTCGCGCGTGGCCTGGAGGCTCTTGCGCGGCCGGGTGTCGTCAGGCGCGTTCCACCGGTTGATGTCCTCGAACGAGACGCGCCAGTGCTGGTCGATCGACGGGTGATCCTCGATCATGGCGTACGGCGCCTCCTTGAGAGTGCTGAAGTCGAGGTCGTCGGGCTGGTCGAACGCCCAGTGGAGGTAGTCGTAGGCGCGGGGATCGTTCGCGATGTACGACGGGTAGTCGTCGACCCAGACGTCACGCTGGCTGCAGTTCTTGTCGACGCCGATGAAGAAGTTCATGAACGTGCCCGCCTCGAGGTAGTACTGCTTCTCGGTGGCCCGACCGTCGCGGTTCTTGCCGGGCGCGAAGATCATCTCCGGCGCCGGCTGATTGGCCTCGGAGACGCCAGGCAGGACGCGCTGGAGGTAGAGCGACGAGCAGTACCCGGCGCGCGACTCGAGGTAGCGGACGCGGAGGTAGCCGCTCTGGGTGACGGTCGTCGTGCCCTCGGCGTAGGCGTCCTTGAGCTCGCTCGCGGCGTCGCCGAAGTAGCCGTTCGCGGTGATCGAGAACGAGCTGCCACCGCCCACGTGGGCCGTAGCCGTGTACGTGCCGCCGTAGAGCTCACCTGCGAGGCCACCGCCGGCGTTGACGTTGGCGACGCCCTGCTCGATCGTCGGGGCCTCGTTGACCATCGCGAAGGCGACGTTGTAGGCCGACCGTGCAATCTGTGCGGCGAGCTCTTCCTCGTTGTGCTCGATCTGACGCTCGGTCGAGCGCTGGTCGTTTTCGTAGAGGTCGCTGAGGGCGGTGACAGCCACGAGGCTGAGGCCGGCCACGGCGATGATGATTCCCTTACCCATGGTGCTCTCGGGTTGGTTGTGAGTGAGTGGTCCGGCAGTCCGGCCGGGGGCGCGCCGCTAGTAGGGCTGCACGCCGGCGGTCATGGTCCAGTGGTATTCGGCGACAGCGAGTTCGTCGGAGTAGGTCGGGATGTAGGACATCGAGACCCGGATGAACTCGGCGTTCTCGGGATCGGTCGTCTCGGCGCCTCGCCCGTCGAGGAGGTCGACGTGGAAGTAGGAGACGAGGGCCGGGCTCCGACCGGTGCTCTCGACCCAGGTCGGAGCCGCGGCGATCGGTTCGGCGAGATCAAGCGGGTCTGCCGGGATCTGCGTCGCCCGGGCCGATGTGTCCCGCCGCACCTGATAGAGCTGGAGGTCGGTCGAGTCGCTGATCGTGAGCATGCGATCCGGCACGAGCGTGTACCGCACGTCGACCCACACCTTCTCGCTCTCGCCGTCGCCGTCGGGGTCGCCGTCGTCGTCGAGGCGGAAGAAGGTGAACGACTGCGTCTGATCCGGGTCGCTGGCGTCGGCGACGGGGGCCGACATCCGGTTTCGGTGCTGGCCGAAGTTGGAGCCGGCGAGGCTCATGTCCTTCTCCATCCAACTGAGGAAGGAGACGGACTGAGCGCGTGCAGCGTACGCCGAGGCGGACTGGACGTTGGCCTCCGTCGCCCGGAGTTGGGTCCCGAGCATCAGAAAGATCACCGTGCCGGCGACGAGCAGAGCAGAAAGCTGATCGAGGAGGATTTGCATGGCAGCAGGAGCAAGGCCGCAGGACGGCCCGTGGGTCTAGTCGTCGTCTTCGTCGTCGTCCTCTTCTTCGTCGTAGTCCTCTTCCTCGTCGTCGTCACCGTCCTGGTCGAGGACGTCGTTGTCCTCCTCGAGGTCGGTGATCGTATCGCCTCGGTCGCGGATGTAGTCGCGGATGATCTTGCCCCGGTCGAGAGAAATGATGCGCTTGAGGGTGGCGATGGGCGCGAGGGCGTTGTCGACAGGCGCCCCAACCGGGCGCGCCTCGTAGATGTCGACGGTCAGCTCCTTGTGCGACGTCCGCTCGGTCGAGGCGGCGTCGAGGCCGCCGAGCGCGCCTGCCACATAGCGGACGTTTACCGAGACGTCGAAGGGGTACTTGTCGTTGGTCCGCCCCATCGCCAGCTCGACGCGCTGGCGGTCGATGCCGTGGAAGTCGTCGATGTCGTCGCAGTCGACGGTGTCGGCCCAGAGCTGGTCGATGTCGCACTCGCCCGACGTCGAGAGGCCAAACGTGGACGCCGGCGCGAAGTCGCTCGCGTCCAGGTTGTCGACGGCTGCCCGCAACTCGTCGCGCGTCGTTGCGCTGATCGCGCTCGGCACGGTCGCCCGGTCGAACGCCTGCGCCTCGAGGAGGTCGATCGTGTACGACCCGGCGGCGCTGGCCAGGAGCTCGATCTCGTGACCGGTCCGGTTCTGGGTCGAGTGGATCTGCGCCCGCTGCATGTTGAGCGAGAGCAGCGAGGCCAGCGAGAGGGCCAGGAGGGCAAGCAGCGTCTGGGGCATGGAGGAGCGCGGGTGGACGGGATCTGGAGTCCCAGGGATCGCACCCATGGGGCCAGCCCTTATATCGTCGGCGAGGATGGCACGTCACTCCTCCCAACCGACGGCCTGACGCGTCTCCGGAGGACACCGGCACGGCCACGACCTCGACGCGGGAGGTGAAATCGCGCCTCCAGAGGGTGCGCTTCTACCGCCTCGGGGCGCCCCGAGGCGGGCGGCGCGGGCTAGTGCTCGCCCGCGGTCACGCGCATCATCTCCTCGATCGACACCTCGCCGCGGAGGACGAGCACGCGCGCCGAGGCGGCGAGCGTGAGCATCCCCTCGCTCTCGCCGATCGTGCGGATGTTCTCCTCGTTGACCTCCTCGCCGGCCGTCACGATGGCCTCCTGGATGGCGGGCGAGAAGTAGAGTGCCTCGGCACAGGCCCGGCGGCCTTTGTAGCCCTTGCCCTTGCAGTTCGGGCACGACTTGTTGTTGCCCGGAGCATAGAAGGTGTTCTCCGCGATCTCCGCCTCGGTGAAGCCGAGCTGCGTCCAGAGCTTCGGGTTCGTCTCCGGCTCGGGGCGCTTGCACGCGTCGCAGAGCGTCCGGATGAGCCGCTGCGCCACGACCAGGTTGATCGCGTAGGCGATCAGGAACGGCTCGAGGCCCATCTTGTAGAGGCGGCTCACGGCCGAGGGCGCGTCGTTGGTGTGGAGCGTCGAGAAGGTCAGGTGGCCCGTGTTCGCCAGCTTGATCGCCAGCTCGGCCGTGTCCTTGTCGCGCATCTCGCCCACCATCACGACGTCGGGGTCGTGGCGCAGGATGGCCCGGAGCGCGCCTTCGAGCGAGAGCTTGTGGCTCAGCTTGATCTGCCGGACGCCCGGGATGATGTACTCGACCGGGTCCTCGACGGTCAGCACGTTCACCTCGGGGGTGACCACGTTCGAGAGCGCGGCCACGAGCGTGGTCGACTTGCCCGAGCCCGTCGGGCCGGTGAGGATGACCATGCCGTGGGGCCGGCGGATGGCCTGGTTGAACTTCTCGAGCGCGCCCTCGAGCAGGCCCAGCTTGGCCAGGTCGGTGATCACCTTGCGGTCGTCGAGGATTCGGATGACGATCGACTCGGCGCGGACCTCCGGGTTGGCGTTGGCGATCGGGAGGATCGAGACGCGGTAGCGGATCAGCGTGCCGTCGACCTTGCGCTGGATGAACCCGTCCTGGGCCATGTCGCGCTCGAAGCGGTCGACGTTGAGGGCCGTGTCCTTGAACACGGCCAAGAGCGCCTCGGGGTGGCCGCGCTCCTCGGTGTGCCAGTGCTGGAGCCGGCCGTCGACCCGGAAGTGGACCTCCGTCTGGCGCTTGGCGTTGGGCCAGATGTGGATGTCGGAGGCGCCGATGCGCACGCCCTCGACGAGGATCGCCTCGGTGAGGTTGAGCAGCGCCGACTGCGAGATCTCGGCCTCGAGCTGGTCCTCGTCGACGAGGCCCTTCTCGCCGCTCTCGAACGAGACGCCGTAGTCGACGTCGGGGCTCGACGACTCGGCGAGCCGCTCGAGGTACTCGTTCTTGCGCGGGAACGCCTCCAGGAGCACCTTCTCGACGACGGCGCCGGGCGCGTAGCACAGCTCGAAGCGCTCCAGCTCGAGTCCGTTGATGACCTTCTGCAGCTCGGGCCGCATCGGGTCTTCGGTGATGAAGACGAGCTTCAGGATGCCACTCGGCTGGTCCTGCGCGTAGGCATACGGCACGGCGGCCAGCTCGATGAGCTTCTCCCCCATCTCCTCGGGGAACGACTCGATGACCGTCTTGGCGAACTCGGCCTCCGGCTCGCGGTCCTTCACGGGCGCCAGACGGAAGGCATAGGTCGCCGCGGCCTGCTCGAAGACGCGGTCGCGCTCGACGCCGTTGACGCCGGTCAGGAACCGCCAGAGCGGCTGCCGCCCCGACGCTCGCTTCCGCTCGGCCTCCGCCTCGGAGACCTGCTCGGCCGTGACGATGCCACGGCGGAGCAGCGCCTGCACAACGCGGTCCTGGACGTGCGAGTACGCCTGGGTCTGCGAGACGGGTGCCGCCCCGCCGGAAGCCGCGTCCCCGGTGGCGGCACGAGCGCCTGCCCCCGAGGCGGCCCCGTCCCCTCCCGGTGGGTGGGTGGGAACGACGGCCGTGCTGGTCTTGACGACGGCCCCAGCGGGGCGGGCGGACGGGGAGGTGAGCGTAGGCATCGGTCAGAGAGGGGGCGGGATGACGTGCCCGTCGGGGCACGCCCGGGGCTACATGCCCATGAGGTCGTTCGACGACGGACGGATCATCGCGGTCTCGGCCGAGAGAACGGTCAGGAAGGCGACCATGAGGCCGATGAACAGACCCACGAAGGTCTGGATCGTCTCGACGGCCACCTTCAGCTTGAGCGTCGTCTCGCGCTCGTAGTAGTCGGCGATCTGCTGGGCGCTCTTGCGAACAGCGCCCGTCTCGGCGCCCGTCTTGAAGCGCGACAGCGTCATCTGGGTGAACACGCCCGACGCCTCCATCGACTCGACGAGGCCGGCGCCCTTGCCCATCATCGCCGGGATCGTGATCGTCTTCACCTGGTGCTCCATGTACGGGTTGCCGCACGCTTCGGCGGCCACGCGGATGACCTCGAGGTTCTCGCCCGACCCGCTGTAGAGGATCGCGAAGACGCGCGCGAACACCTCGATGTTGAGCTTGTGCAGGAGCTGCCCGATGACGGGGATCTTGATCATGTACTTCGCCATCAGGAACTGGCCCTTGGGCGTCCGGAAGTAGGCGAAGAGGCCGATCGACACGAGCAGGGAGACCACGAACATGGCGCCCATCCACTTGTCGAGGAAGGCGCTCATCGCGAGCGAGAACGTGGTCAGCGGCGGCAGCTCGATGCCCTCGAACGAGGCGAACCGGCCGGCCGTCTGGGGCACGATGTACCAGACGTACCAAATGAACACGCCGATGGTGGCCAGGATGGTCACCGACGGCATGATGAGCGCGCTCTTGATGCTCTTGCGGAACTCGTCCTTGCGCTCGAGGAAGCGGGCCGTCGCCTCGTAGATCTCGGCCATGTTGCCCGACTGGCTGGCCACGCCGAGCATGTAGGCGGTGAACTTGCCGAGGGCGTCCTGGTGCTTCATGAACGCCTGCTTGGCCTCCATGCCGCCCTTGAGGTCGGACGAGATGTCGCGCAGGACGTGCTTGAGCGAGTCCGACGAGATGTCGGCCATCAGGAGGTTCATCACCTCGTTGAAGGCCATCTTCTCCATCAGCAGGTTCGCCGCGAGGCGGACGAACATGATGATGTCGCCCGTCGGCGGCTTCCGGTTGAAGTTGAAGAGGTTCTTCTGGATCGAGACCACCTCGAGGCCCATGCGCTCGAGCGCGCTCCGGATCTCGTCCTCGGCGTAGGCCTTCTGCTCGCCCTTGACCACCTTCCCCGAGGGGTGCTTGATCTTGTACCGGAAGAGCATCCGCTCCTCGATATCGCGGAGCGTGAAGGCGTGCTGGGTCGAGAGCGTCTCGACCTTCTTCTGGGCCGTCTTCTTGTTGGGCGCGTAGACGGTGCCCTGGACGGACTGGCCGCCGGTTGCGATACCAGTGAAACGGAACTCAGGCATGGAGCGGTGGAGCGTCGGGCCCGGGGTATCGACCGGTGCCGCTCCGGGATTAACGCCGCCGGGTGACAATCGTCGGTGTCACACACCTCCGAGGCGTCCGACGCTACAGCGAGAGGCTGCCGTCGAAGGCGACCCGGCTCGAGTCGACGTCGTAGTTGCGGATGTAGACGCGCACGCCGACATCCGGATAGCGGTCGCTCACGCCGGTCACCTCGAGCGTGTTGGGCGTCGCCTGCGTGAAGGCGAATCGGCCCCGCACGTTCGTCGAGTCGAGGGCGAGCTCCTCAATCCCCCCCGGCACGAGGTTCAGGTATGATTGGTCGCCACCCGCAAACGGGTCGTTCTTCGTTTTCCAGTACACGGCGTGCGTTGAGATCGCCAGCGCTCGATTGAGAAGGCCGTCGGCCTCATCCTGCCTGTAGTTGCGGTCGAGGACCTCGAAGGCCGCGACGACGGCCAGGCCGACGAGGACGATACCGATGACGAGGAGGAGGAGCTGCTGCTGACCCATGGCGGAGGGGGAATTCTATCCCTGTGGTGGAGCGTTCCGTGTCGTCGGGACGCGCCACAAGGTGGCGTTCTGAGGAAACGGGAGGGCCCTGAACGAGGCGCAACAACGCTGCCAAATGCCTGGGACGGGCTGCCGCCTCGTTCACCTCGGCCCAATGCAAAAGAGACGCCCCGGCCGCGCGGCCGGGGCGCCCCGAATCGATCTCCGGAGGAAACGACGTCTTAGTTGGACGTCGTGGACGGGATCGGACCAATGTCGGTCGTGATGTCCTCCGGGCCGGTGCCGTCAACGACGACGACAACCTGGTTGTCGTTGGCGGCGCTCTGGCCGGTGATGGTCACCTCACCAGGCGTGCTCGAAGTGGCAGCGGTCGTGATGGCAATCGTAAAGCAGCCGTTGAGGTTGCCGTACTGCGCCGCGGTGCAGCCGGTGCCGCCGCCGAGCGTGTAGCCGAGGTCCTGGAACGCGACGCCGGTGAAGGCGCCGTTGCCACCGCCGAAGGCAGTCGGCTTGAGGGCCCAGGCCTGGGCGTCGGAGGCGATGCGGACGCCGTCGTTGACGAGCGCGTCGGCGTTCGCCTTCTTCTGGTTCTCGCCGAAGGCCTGGATGCCGACGACAACTGCGAGCCCGACGATAACGATGCCGAGCACGAGGAGGAGGAGCTGCTGCTGACCCATGGGTAGTAGGGGGTTGTGGTGTGAGGCGGGGCGCCCCGGGTGTTGAGGCCCCCTCGGCTCACGCGTCGGGGGGTGTACGGTGACGGCCTTACGGGGCCGCCGGGTGTTCGAGTGGTCTGGGAGCCAGAGCCGTGCCCATTCATCGGCGGGCGGACTCAGAACCGTGGGTTTTGCTCTCTAGCCCGCTGGCTCTGTCGCGTCAGCGTTCGGTTTCGGCTATTTATCCCCCAAGACCGGCCCTGCGAATCGAAAGCAGGGCCTCCGCCTCGGAGTTCCGAATGGGAACCTGCCGGGAGGAATCACCTCGGGGCCGTTCCGATTTGGAACCGCCGGCCCCGCTCACCCGTGGGTTCGGCTCCCCTTGCCCTTCCCCTCTTATGGCCACCCCCGATCCCAACGACGAACGCTCTCTCCAATCCGAGGCCAACCGTCTCGCCGACGCCGCCCGCGAGCGGGCCAGCGACGCCTTCGAGGAGGTCAAGCTGGCCTCGAACCAAGTCGTCGACAAGGTCCGCGAGTTGATCGAGGACGCCAACGTGAAGCGGGTCACGATCAAGCGAGAGGACAAGGTGCTGCTCGAGATCCCGCTCACGGTCGGCGTGGGGGCCGGCGCGGCGGCGCTCCTCCTCAACCCGGTCCTCTCGGCCGTCGGCGCCCTCGCCGCCCTCGTCGCCGACGTGACGCTGGTGATCGAGCGCGACGAGCCGGCCGCCTCGGAGGCTGCTGCCTCGGAGGCCGTCGAGAACGTGAACGCCCCGGAGCCCACCGACGATCCAACGCCGGAGTCTGAAGCCGACGACAAGACGGTCGGCCGCCCCCCAGCCGACGACGCCTGATCCCTTCGCACCGTTCACCCGCCTCGGGGCCGCGTCGACACCGGCCCCGCTTCTCTCCGTGACCCTCGACGCGTCCGACCCCGACGCGG